>CAYTYH010000048.1:0-4243 GCA_964441965.1 Candidatus Woesearchaeota archaeon
CTAAGAAATCTACTGGTATATCTGTTACTTGGGGAGTTTCTCCTGGATCTTCTGTATCTCCTAGCTCATTCTCATATGATGCAGTAACTATTGCTGTCCAGAAAGTTGGTATTCAGCTACAATTCACTAATGAAGCTCTTGAGATGGCTCTAAGAGACGTTATTCAAGATCATATCTATGAAGCTGGTCTTGAATATGCAGAAGCTGTCGATGCTCGTGCTCAGACTGTTCTTCTTGATTTGAAGAGTGATACGATTACTTCATGGACTGGTGGATCTATAGGAGCTGCAACTGCACCTATAATTAGCATTACATCTGTGTCTGGAGCTACCATAGAAAGTGTCAAGTATGATGAAGGAAGTGTTATATTGACTGGTTCAGTGTCAGCTGCTACAGTGGTTTATACTTATGCTAATAGGCTCAAAACAACTGGTCTTTGGGTTGGAGCTTCCTCAGCTGGTAGTCTGTCACCTAAAGACATACTTAGAGCAAGAGCTAAAATGATTGGTGAATACAGAGATCCTGATGTTGTGATTATCAATCCAGTTGACACTACGACACTGTTCTTTGACTCTCATGTCAAGCTTGTGGATGCTTCTCAGTATGGTGGAAGAGAACCTCTTCTCAATGGTGAACTTGGTAAGCTCTTTGGTATGAAAGTTGTGATGTCTACTGGTGCTCCTGAAGGATGTGCTATACTGGTTGACACCAAGAGACTTGGATACGATGTTAGAAAGAGAGAGCTAGAAGGTACAAGAGAAGACAAGCCTGATCTTGACTCAGTGTTCTACTACTTCTGGGCTGAGAGAGACTTTGGTGTAGTTGACGACTATGCAGTAGCAGCTGTGGTGAATGCAGCTAACTCAGACTCTACGTATCCAGCTTCTTAAGCAGCTAGCTCCTAGATTGTAAATAAGTTGCCTATTATCTCGTTAGGTCTGAGATAATAGGCGTTCTTTATAGTTTTTGTCATAGTATTAAAATATTAGAGAGTACTATCATTATTTAGTGGTGAATACTAGATGGGTTATGCAACTATAAGTGAAGTTAGAAGTCTTACAGGACTAACTACTACCGATATTGATGATACTGATCTATCTGAACTTATTGACTTAGCAACTAAAATGATAATTGAGGATCTAACAATATCAGTTATTGATGAAGAACCATCTGGTAATATAAATGGTTCAAATACTACATTTTCTGTTTATCACTATCCTATTGCAGATACAGATGGAGATAAACAAGTAACTGGTTCTGACATATCAGTTTATATATGGACAGATGAAGATGATCCAAGCTCTAAGAATACAGTACCTGTTAGTACAATTTATCCACGTGATGGAATTGTAGTTTTACAGAGTGCTCCATCTACATCTATAGAGAAAATAACAATTGATTACGCCTATACATTAGAAGAGGATATTGATTGGGATCTTGTTAAAGTAGCTTGTTCATGGTTAACAGCTTATCTATTTTGTGTAAAGAAATTCACTACTGTACCAGAGTCTGTTGTAAGAGGTCCAGTAAGATTCAGATATTATACAAAACCATACAATGAGTATCTTAACAACTACTATCATATAATGTCATTAGTAAAGAGTAAGAATCATATTAAGAAGACTCACTCAGAAATGACTCTTAGGAGGACCAGACTTACATGAGCTCTGTAATGGACACTTCATGGCATCAGAATAAGCTTATAGAACTTTACGGTCAGGATATTACTATTTATAGATACACTATCTCTACAAATGAGAATGGTATTGTTGAAAGTGAGAGCTGTTATGATACGATAGTAACTAAAGGTTGGATAATCCCAGTTACTGGTCTTATGGAAGTATGGGAGATCGTTGGTTATAGAGTAGAAGGAGACTACTCAATATGTGTACCAAATACAGTTACTGTTTCTACACAGGACAAGGTTAAACTTCCTGATAACACTATTTGGAGAATACGTTCAATAGTTAAGCATTGGGATCTAAACAATGTAGCTTATATCGAACTTATAGTAGGAAGAGATAGTGGTGAGATTGAATGATAAAGGGGAGTCTTGAATTTACAGATAAAAAGCTTCAAAATCTAATTAACAACCTAGCTAGAGCTACAATTGAGGGAGCTTTTGATGGATGTAGAGATATGCTTGATGAAATAAACCAACGTTCAGTTATGGAATATGTAATAGTTGCTAATTTAGCAAATCTAGAAGTACTAATAAGACCAATAACTCCTGAATATCGTGTAGAAAGAGAGAAGAAAATCATGCTTAGTGAGCAAGTAATGGTCTATCGTTCAAAGTGTTACGTAGTTGATTTGATCAAAGACAAAGGAAGAGAAGGTGGTACTCAACCAATTGGATGGATCACAGCTGGTGAGCTGATGGAAATATTTAGAAGATGGAAAGATAAAATAGCTTTATCCATAAAAGAGAGTATATTAAGAATCTTGAGGTGATAAAATATGCCATTTGATCTGGAATCTATAAAAGCTTCAATTAGAGACACACTCAGAGCTTATCTCTATCCTCAGTGTCTTTATGATTCTGAAGAACATACACTATCCACTACATTGAACGTTATAGAAGTAGCTCAATCATTCAAACCATATTCAAAATTTTATAGAAACATAACTCCATATTCAAATACAGTGCCAGTAACTATCAAGCTTAAGAAAATAGGAACTCCAGATGATGATATAGTTGTTTCACTACAATCTAGTTCTAATAATGTTCCCTCTGGTTCTACCTTGGGAGCTTATACAATTTCAGCTTCTGATGTTTCAAGTACTCTAGACACTATTTCAGCTAGTATCCCTATAACTTCAATGCTTGGTTCCAATACTGAATACTGGATAGTAGTTTCTCCATTAAACACACCTTCTACTACAGATTGTTATGTAATTGGTAAGGACAGTGTTGATAGTCACTATTGGATTGGTACTAGTCTGTATAGAGAATCAGGTGATTCATGGTCAAATTTGAATGTTGATTTATATTTTGATGTAGATACTCCAAACTGGATCTATACATCATATCCAAGAGCTGATCTAAGCCTGAATTCATATCCAAGAATAGCTGTTGATGTTATAGGTAGAAGAGTCAATCAGAGATGGATAGATAGAAGATTATCGGAATATTGGCTAGAAATACTAGTAATGGTCTATAGTAGGTATCCAAGTGAGCTTGATGATATAGTGTCTTATGTTGATAGAGCTCTATTCAAGGAAAGGGTTAATATCTCTGGAATTAAGAGAGTAGATTCTTCTGTTATTAGTCCTATAAGCAGTGTGAGAAATATTCTCTATGCTCGTGGTATAAGGTATACTGCTATCTATCAAATGATTTCTGATTGATTTCTTGTTTCTCTTACTCCATTTGTAATGACATGACTTACACTCGAAGATATACCTGAGTATCTTAACCTTCTTAGAACCACATCTTGGACAATAAATCTGTTTCTTACCCATAATAAACAACTCTAAATCAGTTTCTTTAGATCAGTCTCTGACCATCCATAGAACTGTGGGTTCTTCTTTAGATCTTCAGTGAGCCATTCCAACCATCTAGACCTAAATAAGAGACAATTATTGAGCTGATGTTTTCTCCAATATTTTAAAGGTAGCTTGTATAGGGTAGCTGACTCATAATGATAGAGTTGAACATTACCATTGTAGTATATCTCTAATCCATTCTTTCTAACTTCACAACATTTGTCCATATCTTCAAAGTATCCCATTTTGTAAGATTCATCAAGCTTACCAACTAGGTCTTTCTTTGCTAAAGCAGTGGCAAATGTGACAGCTGGCACTGATTCTATTTGACTATACTTATTTGCTGATTCAAATCTTCCTCTATGATAAAAGACCTGAAGAGTAGATAAAAAGCTCTTAGATAGGAAACATCCAGCATGCTGAATCAAATTGTTTGGGTAGAGAAGTTTGCATCCAACTATAGCTATTCTTGAATTACTTTCTATGGTCTCAACTAGTTTCTTTAGCCATCCAGACTTTGGTATCAAAATGTCATTGTTTAAGAAGAGAACATAGTCATGTGAGCTAATATCCAGACCTATGTTGTTTCCCTTAGAAAATCCTAGATTTTCTTGATTGTAATGAACAATCACATTTCTCTTTTTCCTTGATAGCTTGTCCAAGTATTGACGTGTTCCTTCTTCAGTAGATCCATTGTCAATTATAATTAAAGAAAATGGATATGAAGTCTTCTTGTATAGACTATCAATTAGAG
>CAYTYH010000049.1:0-4101 GCA_964441965.1 Candidatus Woesearchaeota archaeon
GATACTTAACCTTGACAGAGAAGCAATTGAAAAACTTACAATAGCAGACTTAAGAAGAATGAAAGAAGAACAAGAGAAAGCTGAAAAACTTTTATCAACAAGCCACGAAAGTGACAACGAGATAGAGATAATTGAAGAAAATTTTGAATAAGAAAAATTTAAAAATATAGTTTTGATATCTTTTCTATGGAAGTGAAATTTTTGAAAAATGAAGAAAATGAAGCAGAACTTGTTTTAGATAATTTGACAATTGCAGAAATCTTAAGAGCTTATCTAAATAAAGACGAAAATGTAAGTTTTGTAGCATGGAAAAGAGAACATCCGACTAAAAAAGAAATCTCCTTAAAAATAAAAACAAAAGGAAAAAGTGTAAAAAAGGCGTTGCAAGATACAATTTCTAAAATAGAAAAAAGAGTTGATAATCTTGTTTCTGATTTCAAGAAGAGTAAATAAATATTTTTATAATCCATGCCTCCTTACACAAAAAAAGACGGAGAGAAACTGCTGAAATTAGCAAGACAAAGCATAGAAGAAGAGTTTTCTGGAAAAAAACCCTCTCTATTACAAAAACTAACACAAGAGAAATTTAATGAGAAAAAAGGTGTCTTTGTAACTCTTTATAAAAAATTTGGAGATAAAAAAGAGCTACGAGGATGTATCGGTTTTCCATACCCAACTTATCCTCTTAAAGAAGCTATTTATAAAGCAAGCAAAGAAGCAGCTTTTAATGATTTTAGATTTTTTCCTCTTAAAAAAGAGGAACTCAAAAATGTTAGGATAGAAATTTCTATATTATCCTTACCAAAACCTTGTAAGCCAGACGAGATAGTTATAGGCAGAGATGGTTTAATATGCAATTATCAAGGTTTTTCAGGTTTATTATTGCCTCAGGTAGCAGAAGAATATAACATGAACAAAAAACAATTTTTAGAGGCATTATGCGAGAAAGCAGGCCTTCCTTCTCATTTATGGAAGAACAAAGATTTTAAATTATGGAGGTTTTCCTGCCAAATTTTTAAAGAGAAAGATTTATAAGCTGATTTTTCTTAAGATAAACATGATGAGGGATCCACCAGCCTTAAGCAAAGCTGAAGCGTTTCACCAATTAGAAGAAGCTATTCAAAATCAAACAGAAGAAAGTCTTTTAAGATTAATGATTTCTTATGATAATCCTTTAGCAGAAAGATTGACAAGAATACATAACACAATAGAAGAAAGGCAGACAACTACTTTGAATGGCGGGGTGGAGGGGGTTGTAGTTGGCTACTTAAATATGGGAAGGGAAAAAGCTCCTGTTATTTCTTATGTTAATCATGAAGGAAGAAGAGAAGCTGTTCTTAGGTGGGGAAGTGAAGAGTATTATCTAGGCTCTACACCGCAAGAAGTTTCTAGAACAATTAGGAAGTTAAGAGAGAGGGTGTTAGGTTTAAAGCGAGAAATTAATGAGTGGTATGCCTAATTATTTTAAAATCTATTTAGGAACTTCCTCCCCCAATTTTCAGTTTTATACAATTCAACCAATCTTCCACATTCTCTACATCTATATAAAGCAGCAAGAAATTCTCCATAATTTTCTCTTTCATTATAAAAGTCTTCTCTTATATCTCTTGTCATATTACCATCTGTTGCAAATCTTAATCCAAAGAAAACTAAATTTTTTACTCCAAATTTGCCCTCCAAATTGCAATGAGGACACTCTCCATTTCTTTCTCTTCTAAACTTGTAATTTCTTTCTCCTATTTTAAATTCAAGTGTCTTATAATTAAAAGCCTTCATTTTAAAAAACTCTTAATGAGGTTAAAGAAAATTAATTTTTATAAATTTTTCTCAACCTCCCCTTCCTTATCTAGAATTCTCTTCTTGTTCTTTTTTCCTGCTTTCACATTCAGGATTAAAACAAAATTCCCAAGGTCTTTTTCCTTTTTTTATCCTTACTAGTTTAGGAAACCCGCAAAACTCGCAAATTTTTCCGCTAGCTTTAATCATTCCAGAAGGAAGAGAAAACGTTGTTTTGCATTCAGGGTAATTTGAACAAGCAACAAAACTTTTTTTTAATTTTTTGTTAAAAAGAATTCTTAAAGTCCCTTTCTTGCATACAGGACAGGAATTTAAAATTTTCTCTTTTCTTTCTTCTTTATAGTTATCTTCATTTGCTTCTACCAATTCTTTGCCAATTGCTGTTTCATTTTTTTTAAAATCTTCAGCTATTCTTTTTATTGTTTCTTTTGCCTCTTCTATTATCTTATCTTGCAAATTTGTTAAGTTTTTTTTAGTCTTTTGTATTTTTTCCATTTCTTCTTCAAAATGTCTTGTTAATGCTTCGTCTATTATAATCGGAGAATATTTTTCCAAAGTCGAAATTAACTTTATTCCTAAAGGAGTCGCCTTTATAGATTGCTCTTTTATGTAGTTTCTTTTGTAAAGTGTTTCAATTATCCCAGCCCTTGTAGCTTTTGTCCCAAGATTTCTTTTTTCTAATTCGCTTATGATTGAAGCAGGAGTATATCTTTTTGGTGGTTTGGTCATTTTTTCCTCTATTTTTACATTTTCTATTTCTTTTTCACCTTCTATTGTTTCTATTTCACTTTCCTTCATTACAACAGGATAAACTTCCATCCATCCCTTGTTCAAAATTTCCAAACCTTTTGCCATAAATTTTAATTTATCTTCTGTGATAAAAGTTATTTTTTTATCTTCTACTTCTGCATCTTCGCAAAAACACGAAATAAATCTTTTCACAATCAATTTATAGATTTTTTCTTCTTCTTTTGACATCTGGGAGGAATCCCCAGTAGGGTATATTGAAGGGTGCGCAGGATCTGACTTCTTCCCTTCAACAGGTTTTTTCCTTGTTGCAAGCGCTACTTCCTTGAACTTTCCTGATAGTTTCTTTAATATTTTTTTTGGATTTATACTTTCTGGAATTTTTTGAGAAGAAGTTCTTGGATAGCTAATGATTCCAGCAAGATAAAGATTTTGCGCTAGTTGTAATGTTCTGGCAGGGTTTATGCCATATACTCTATATGCTTCTCTTTGAAGAGATGTCAAATCAAATGGGGTGGGTGGAGAAATCTTTCTTTTTCTTTTTTCTGTTTTAGCTATTCCTTTTTTTCCTTTTAATTCTTTGAATTTTGCTAATTCTTTTTCCTTTGTTATGTCTTTCTCATATTTTAGGATAGCATTATGCCCTTCTAATTTAATAAAAATATTCCAATAGGGTGTTGGTTTAAATTTCTTGATTTCTAACTCTTTCTTGACTATCAAGTTTAAGGCAGGACCTTGAACCCTTCCTATTGACATTATTTTAAATTTTCCTGTTGTTTTTATTGCTGACATTAGGGCGCGGCTTAAATTGATTCCATAATACCAATCTAAAATATGTCTTGTTTCTCCTGCTATTGCCTGCCCCCAGTTTATTTGATTTGTTTTGTTTTCATATGCTGCTCTTAATTCTTCTTGTGTTAAAGTTGAAAATTTCATTCTTTCTGCATCTTTTTGTTTTGCTATAAATCTTATGATATTCCAACCAATTAATTCCCCTTCAATGTCATAATCTGTTGCAACAATAAAATTAGAAGCATTTTTAGAGAGAGATTTTAACAAGCTGTAATATTTTTTAGCCCAAGGATTTTTTTTAAAATCAGCTGCCCATGAAACATTAAAAATAGGCCAGTTTTTTTCTTTTGTCGTAAGATTGAAGAGATGCCCCACCGCCGCCGCCACTACTATCCTTTTCTTATCTTTTTCTAATTCATAATAGGAAATTCCTGCTTTAGACTGTTTTTTTGGCTTTCCTAATGAGGAAGCTATTTTTAAAGCAGCTTGCGGTTTTTCTGCTATAATTAAGGTATAATTTTTTGATGAAGATGTTTTATCAGAAATTTTTTCAGAATCTTCTTTTAGTTCATCAAATTCGCTTTCAATTTTTCTTGTTTTTAATCTTATTCCCTCCCCACCTCCCTCCCCTTTTTTTTCTATTTTTATTAAGTCTTCTTCTTTTGTTTCTTTTTCTGGGATTTCTGTTGGTTGTTTCAAATCACTCTCATCAAGAGGATCATATTCATCTTGTATTTTTTTTTTTTTTTTTGGCATTTTTAAAAT
>CAYTYH010000050.1:0-3991 GCA_964441965.1 Candidatus Woesearchaeota archaeon
GTTTTTATAATTTTAGTCTGTTTTAAAAATAAACTTATCAATTTTGTTTCTTGCTTTTTCTCTTGCTTGTTGATGTTGTTTTAAGAAAGCGTTTATTTTTTCTATCAAATATTCTTTTAATTCTGAAGTTAGCATTTTTCCACTTTTATAATCTTGTTCTATTTCCTCAATTTTTTCGTCGTCTGGTTCAAAAAACATTTTTAAATATTGGAAAGAAACATCAATATCAGGGTTTCCTCCTTTTTTTCTGTGTTCAGATATTGTTGGTTGGCCTCCTGAAAAAGCATATTTTTTAATTTTTCTTTCAACTTCTTCTGGCGAGTCAGTTGTATAGATGGCTGTTTCTCTTTTTGAGGAAGACATTTTCCCAGAAATTCCTGTTAAAGGAGGGAGGAAAATGCAATGCATAAGAGAGGGTTTGTAAAATCCGAGTTTAGGAAGAACATCTCTTGAAATCCTGAAATGAGGGTCTTGATCAACTCCAAGAGGAATTAAACAAGGAATGTTCTCTCCTTTTAATACAGAAGGCAGAATTGCTGGAACTGCCTGCATTGCAGTATAAAAAATGCTTCCAATATTATTCTCATTTGTGAATCCAAAAACTGCCTTGACAGTAGAAAAAGTTATTTTTTTAGCAATTTTACATGCTTCTTTATACATCAGATTTGAATGTTTTGTATCTATTAAAAAATGTGTTTTCTTCTCATTAAAACCCACAGCTATAACATCTAACATGTTTTCCTCCAAATAATCCTGAGATTTTTCCCAGCTTAATTCTGGTTTAAATAAAAATTTTTCCTCGTCAGGAAATTGGAACCACATCTCAACATCAAATTTATCCTGTAGCCATTTACAAAAAATCCAAGGCAATAGGTGGCCAATATGAACGTTGTCTGAAGGAGCCCTTCCGGTATATAAAAAAAATTTATTTCCTTTTTCATATTCGTCAAGAATCCAATTTAAATCACGATGCGCGAAAAAAACTTTTCTTCTTAAAAAAAGATGCAACTCTTTTGTGTGCTTCTGGATTCTTTTTAAAATTTTTTCATTAATTTTAGAAACTCCAAACTCCTTAATTAATTTTTCATAATCTACCTCTCCCTTAACATCATAAGGGGTAACTTTAAACTCTTTTTTCATGCTCTCCTTAAATTTATCCAAGTTTATAAAGTTTGCGAGGAAAAATAGGAAAATAACAAAATTTAAATATCTCTTTTGTTTTTCAGATTAAGAAAATGGTGAAGAAAGTATTTGCTATGGTTTTTTTGATAGTTTTTTCTATGAACATTGTTTCTTCAGAAATTATGTTATCTCAACCTGAAAACATCTATAATCTTGGAGATATCTTGAAAATAAATTTGACAATAAAAGAATCTCAAGACAAAAGCGGTTTTTTTGAACTCTACTTAACTTGCGAAAATAAAACTACAGACTTTTATAAACAGCCTTTGCATTTAAAAGCAGGAGAAAGCAGGGAAATAGAAACATCTTTATTATTAACAAAAGAGTTTGGAATAGGAAAATGTAAGATAAAGGCAGATTTTTCAGGAGAAACTGCCACAAGCCAGAAATTCAGGATTTCTGACAAAATAGATATTGTTCTTAATATTGAAAATTTGACAATCTTGCCTGGAAAAGAGGTTTTAATAAAAGGAAATGCAAGAAAAGAGAATGGAGAGAATGTAGAAGGTTTTTTGGAAATAAATTTAGAAAACAAAAATATAAGCATTAATAGAGATGTAGTTAATGGAAGTTTTAGTGCTAGTTTCTTATTTCCAGAAGACGCGCCTTCTCAAAATTATATTCTGTCTGTAAAAGTTTATGATAAGCTTGGAGAAAAAGTAATGAATAGCGGAGAAGAGAGGGTTAGTATTTTTGTAGAAAGAATAGCAAAAAAAGTTGATATCGCAATTTCTAATCAAAATTTGATTCCAGGAGAATCTGTTGTATTGCAACCCTTAATATATGACCAAGCAGGACAGGTGATGGAGGGTGATGTTGTTGTTGAATTGTATGACAGTAAAGACAGACTCTTTTTAAAAGAAATTTTAGATTCAGGAGAGGAAAAAAATATTAGTTTAGAAACTAATGCCACTCCTGGTTATTGGAAAGTCAAAGTTTCTGCACTTGGATTGGAGAGCGAAAGGGCTTTTTATGTAGAAGAATTGCAAAAAGCTAAATTTGAAATTAAAGGAGAAATTTTGACAATAACAAACATAGGGAATACTCCGTATAAAAACACAATTAAAATTTTTATTAATGACCAGATGGAAACAAAAAACATTAACCTTGAGATTGGAGAAAGCAAAGATTTTAAGTTAACTGCTCCTGAAGGCAAATATAAAATTGCGGTTACAGATGGGGTTGAAAAAATAGAATCAGAAGGTATTGTTCTTACAGGAGGGGCAGTTGGTGTAAATGAGTTGAGGAATGCTGGAGTTTTTACAAAATATCCTGTTGTCTGGCTTTTTTTAATTGTTGTTCTTGGAATGTTTTTATTTGTTATTAGTAAAAGAGTTGTCAAAAAAAAGTTTTATGGGGTGGCTGTTGAAGGTGAGGAAAAGAAAAAAGAAGAGAAAAAAATTAAGATTTCGCAACCTCAAAAATTAGTGGAAAAAACTCCGGTCAAACCAATAGAAAAAGGAGAACATACCCTCGTTCTCGACGGCATTAAAGAAAGGAGCAGCTTGATTGCTGTTAAAATTGAAGACCTTGAGAATATAAGAAAAAAATGTGGGGAAACAATAAGTAAAATATTCAGGACAATAATAGAAAATAAGGGTGTTGTTTATGAGACTCCAAAATATTTAATCGGAATTTTTTCTCCACAAATAACAAAGACATTTAGAAATGAAATGAGTGCGATAATAACAGCAAGGAAAATTGAAAAAATTCTGGAGGAGCATAATCAGAAATTCAAGATAAAAATAAATTATGGTATTTCTTTAAATTCAGGAGAATTGATAAGCAAAAAAGAAGATGGTGTTTTAAAATTTACTGCAATAGGGAATACCTTAAATTTAACAAGAAAAATATCAGAGTTGGCTAAAAACGAATTGCTTTTGTCTCATAACCTATATGCGAAAGTTATGGGAGAAGTGAAAGCAAATAAAGAGGTTAGGGAGGGGGTGGAGGTTTACATGATCAGTAGTGTGAGTAATAGAGAGAAGTATGCAAAATTTATTCAAGAATTCTTAGAAAAACAAAAAACTGAAAAATGAAGTTGCTGATTTTTGATTTTGATGGGACAATTGTAGATTCGAAAGCAGTTTATTATAGCATTATAACTAAACATCTTAAAAAATATTTTTCTAAAAAACAGATACAGGAAGTTATAGAAATTGGGACGGGCCTTGAGGGATTGTTAGAAAAGATGGGTTTCTCTTTCTTAAGCAGGTTTCTTTTGAAAATTAGAATAATGAGAGATATTAAAAAACAAATTAAAAAAATAAAAAAATGCAAAGAGGTTGACTCTATAAAAAATTTGAAGGCGAGAAAGATTATTGTTTCTAATTCTTATTCTAGATTTATAATTCCTATCTTGAAAAATTTAAAATTAAAAAAAGAGTTTGATGAGGTTTATGGTGCAGAAAATTTTTTGGATAAAGCTGAATTTATTAAGCAGTATCTTAAGAAAAAAAAGATAAGTTGCAAGGATTGTTATTATATTGGCGATAGAGTTGCAGATGTTGAAGTAGCAAAAGAGGTTGGTTGCAAAAGTATAATTGTTTTGGGCAAATGTTCCTGGAGCTCTAAAAAAGATATTTTGAAGGCTGGCCCAGATTTTATTGTTGATAGTATTGATAGAATTAAAGAGATAATTTAGAAATCTTGTTTTATCCTTACTTAATTTCAAATTCTTTAATCTTATGTTTAGAATATTTTTGGATTAAATTTTTGGCTTTTTCAACCATTTCTTTCTTTTTTTCATACCCCTTAATTAAAGCTGTTGGGCCTGGTTGTTTTGGGATTATTTTTATTCCTTTTTCTT
>CAYTYH010000051.1:0-3983 GCA_964441965.1 Candidatus Woesearchaeota archaeon
GGTTATGCAAGATATGATTTCTCTACTGCAAGTAGGTTGCTTTTTAATATGAAACTTCTTTTAAAAAAATACGGTTCTTTAACTAATCTTTATAAAAAATCAAAAAATGCAGAGGAGATAGAAAAAAGACTGCAAGAATTTAAAGGAGTTGGAGAGATTACAACAAATATTTTTCTTAGAGAAATGAGGGTTGTGTGGCCAAAGAGCAATGTTAAAGTTTTGCCAAAAATCTCTAAGACAGCTAAAAATCTGGGAATAAATTTAAAAAAATTTAATAAAAAAAGCATGACTTTTATAAGATTAGAATGTGCTTTATATAGATATGGGAAACTTAAAAATGCAAGATAAATTTTCTATAGTTTATAGTGAAAGAGACCCTGCTGGAATGAATATAGCTGAGGAGCTAAAGAAAATAAGAAAAGAATTAAACTTGCTTAAGGTTGAGAAAGAAATAATCTATGCAGAAAATATTGACAAACACGAAAAAATCAAGGACTCTGATTTTATAATCTTTGCGTCTAAACACCAATCTAAAAAAAATATAAAAAGCTTATCTATACATTCTCCTGGGAATTGGGGAAAGGCTGAATTTGGGGGGCGGGTTGGGAAAGTTTGTCCTGCCTCTTGCTTTCTAAATAAACTGATGTTTAAAATCTTAAATGAAAAAGCTAATGGAAAAAGAGATTATGAGATAACTTTAGAAGTAACTCATCATGGCCCTTATATAGAAAAACCCTGCTTATTTATTGAGATAGGTTCAAGTGAAAAAGAATGGGAAGATAAAAAACTTGCTAGAATCATAGCAGAAACAATTATTGAAACAATAGAGAGGTTCGGGGTTTTAAAAGAAAAATGGATTCCTTCAATTGGAATTGGCTCAAATCATTACTGCCCAAATTTTAATAAGATACAAGCTTCTTCTAATTATGCTCTTTCCCACATAATCCCTAATTATGTTTTTCCTATAACAGCAGAGATGGTTCGGGAGGGAATAGAAAAAACAAAAGAAAAAATAGAAGTAGCTATATTAGATTGGAAAGGGATGAAAAGCCAAGAAAGAAAAGAAGCAATAAAAATATTAGAAAACTTTAACATTAAGTATTTAAGAACTGACAATATGAAGAAGAGTTAATCAAAAAAGAAAGGTTCGTTTAATTCTTCGGCATTTGCAATTAAGTCAGTTGCAGTTATTATTCCTACTAGCCTATTTTTCCTTGTTACAGGCAATCTCTTAATCTTTTTTTCTTTCATTATAAAAGCTGCTCTATCTATGCTTTCATTTTCATCTATACAAATTACATTTTTTGACATGATGTTAGATATTTTCTCATTTAGCTTGTTTATGTTTTTTAGAATATCTCTTTCTGTTACAATGCCCACAATTTTGTCTTTATTAGTTATTACTAAAGAACCGATGTTATGTTGCGCCATAATTTTAACAGCATCTTTTCCTTTAATATTGCTCTCTGCAACAATGCTTTTATTCATAATCTCTTTTACTTTCATTTTACATAAGAAATTTTTTTCTTTTTTTCATTTTCTATTTCTTCTTCTAACTTTTTGAACTCTTCAAGCTTATTCTTAAATCCAGTGCTGCCAAATCCTTTATCATATCTTTCTGTTATCGGAAGCTTATCTACTTCTTTAACCTTCACTTTTTTAACTGGCAAAATAACTAATTGGGCTATTCTCATCCCTTTTTCTATTTCTACCTCTTCTTCTGAAAAATTTATTAAAACTACAGAAATTTCTCCGCGATATGCAGGGTCAAAAGTTCCGGCTGCTGTATGAACATTCATTTTGTTAACAATTCCTGCCCTATCTCTAATTAATCCTACGCAATTGTCTGGGATTTTTATTGCAATCCCTGTTCTTACTGCTTTTTGTTCTAAGGGCTTTAATACCACATTTTCATTTGCTTTCAAATCTAAACCAACATCACTTTCCAGCATGTATTCGGGGAGGCTTGCGTCATCAAAAAACTTTTTAACCAAAAGCAGATTTTTCTCTTGATTTTTCTTTTTAGCACCTCTTCTCATATTAGATATAAAAAGCAGTGATTTATAAACCTTTATATAAAAGAGTTATTTATTTTTACATTCTTGTTATGAAAGAGAGGATATGTTAAAGAGTGCTTCTTCAATTTAAGAAATAAAAGATAAAACGCCCGCGCCAGGAATCGAACCTGGATGCCCCGAAGGGCCCAGCTCTCCAAGCTGGTGCAATACCATTATGCGACGCGGGCTTAATGTATATTAAGAAAAAAAGCTTTTAAAATTAACTAAAAATATTTTTTAATTCTTTTTTTATATCCTCACTTACTTCTTTTATGCTTTTTGTTCCATCAACAATAACTATATTTTCTTGCGGTAACAATCTTGGCATTTCTAAATAATTTTGCCTTACTTTTTCTAAAAAGTCTTTGTCAGCTTCAAATTTCTGTTCTGCTCTCTCGTCATCTTTAGCTATTCTTTTTTTCGCTACATCAACAGGAACATCAATAATAAAAACAACATCAGGTATTAAAAAACCTTGATGCATCTTAATCAACTCCTTGGGAGGAATGCCTTGGGCTGATTGATAAGTTATTGTTGAATATTTATATCTGTCAGAAATTACATGTATCCCTTTAATTAGTGATGGCTCTATAATTTCTGAGATATGCTCTTTTCTGTCTTCAATAAAGAGTTTTGCCAAATTTTCTGCTTGAGAATAAGCATCATCATCTTTTCTTAAAATCTCTCTTATTTCTCTTTTTTTATATGGCTCTCGTGTGACTAAAACATGATTGTATTTGCTTGCCTTTAATAAGAAAGTTATTAAGAAGGAAATCTGACTTGATTTTCCGCAACCATCTATTCCCTCTAAAACTATGAATTTTCCTCTTTTTTGTTGCATTTTTATGGAAGATATCCTGACTTGAATTTTTCAATTAACCATTTCAATGTTTCTTCTCTTCTACCTTCTATTCTCCACATTTCTTTTTCTCTTAATAGGTCTTCTAATTCTGGAATAATTAATAAATCTCTTGCATCTTCACTTCTCATTGATTTTCTAACAAATTCTTCTTCATCGTGTCTTTCAAAAAAACTTTTTAATCCCTCTTCTTTATCTCCTTCAACAGCTCTAAAATCCTGGCCATAAATATGCAAAGACATAGAGAAATCAGCGTAACTCCCTACACCAACTTTTCTTCCCATCATCTCACTTAACTCATCTGCCCAAAGCTTTTGCCAAAATGTAACCCCTATAACATTATCTGCCCATGCCTTATATAAATCCCTCGAACGCCAAGTGGTTGTCACATTTAAATAAAGTGTTTCATCATCCCCTTCTACGCACCTTAATTGAATTTCTCTTAAGCAAGGCAAATCTTCTTTCATAAGAGTGTCGATTTCTGGCAGAGGTGTAGAAGCAACAGCTCTTCTTGTATAAGGGGTTTTGGCAACTCTCTTTAAAGCAATATCTATTTGATCAAGAGTCCTGCCATCTTGTAAGGGATATTCTCTTAATCTTTGACTATAATGATAAGGCCATTCGGTAGCTTCTAAATTTTCTTTCCTTTCTATCTTCCTCCTCAATTCATCTAAACTTAAAATTAGGTTATTTTTTACACCCATCATTTCCGCTAAATATTTGCCTCTTTCTGAAAAGCTTATTGCTGGAAATCTTGGCTCTTGCAAAGGGTTTGTAACTTCAATTAAAACTCTAGCATCTCTACTTTCTGGATCAATATAATTTCCTTTTGAATCTTTTCTATCATATTCTGTCCTTATCCTTAACCCATTTTCCCAAACAGCTTTCATTGCTCTATAAAAAGCTCTTGGAATAGAATCGGCTACTACATGCAAAGTTGGAAGCCTTCTATTGGTGTCCTCTTTTTCCATCAAAAATTTAAAATCTATTTGTTTATAAATAATGTTGTGAAGAAAAATATGTTTTAGATTGAAATATAAGACTTATTTGCTGATTTAAAGGCAATT
>CAYTYH010000052.1:0-980 GCA_964441965.1 Candidatus Woesearchaeota archaeon
GAATAAAGAAATTTTTGCTTCTAAAATAATAAAAGAAATTTTAAAAGAAAATGAAAAGTACGGAAGTTTGAACGAGAAAAAGAAAGTTGTTATTGAGTTTTTATCTCCAAATACAAATAAGCCTCTTCATCTTGGCCATCTAAGAAATCTTTCTCTTGGCGAATCTCTTTCAAGAATTTTAGAGTTCGGAGGAAATAAAGTTGTGAGAGTTAATCTGTATAATGATAGAGGCATCCATATAATAAAATCAATGCTCGCATATGAAAAATTTGGCAAGAATAAAAAGCCAAATAAAAAACCAGACCATTTTGTCGGCTCTTTTTATGTTTTGTTTAATGAGAAAGTTAAGGAAAAGCCAGAACTTCAAGAAGAAGCAGAGGAAATGTTAAGGAAATGGGAAGCAGGGAATAGAAGGGTTGTTGATTTATGGAAAAAAATGAATAAATGGGCTATAAAAGGAATAGAAGAGACATATAAAAAATTTGGAATAAAATTTGATAAACATTATTTTGAATCAAAAATTTATAAAAAAGGCAAGGAAATAGTTGAGGAAGGATTAAAAAAAGGGATTTTTAAAAAAAGAAAAGACAATGCTGTCATTATAAATCTTAAGGATTTAGGAGAAAAAGTTTTGTTAAGGCCAGATGGAACTTCTGTATATATAACTCAAGACTTATATCTCGCTAAATTAAGGTATGAGGAATACAAATTTGATGAGCTAATTTATGTTGTTGCTAATGAACAAAATTATCATTTCAATGTTCTTTTCACTATTTTAAATTTGCTTAACTATAGCTTTGCAAATAAGTTGAAACATTTTTCTTATGGCATGGTTTTCTTGCCAGAAGGAAGAATGAAAAGCAGAGAAGGCAAGATTGTTGATGCAGACGATTTAATAGAAGAAATGTTAGAATTAGCAAGAAAGGAGTTGAGAAAAAGATATGAACTTGAAAAGAAAGAAGAAGAAAGTAGGGCTTTAA
>CAYTYH010000052.1:990-3940 GCA_964441965.1 Candidatus Woesearchaeota archaeon
AGCTCTTTCTGCAATAAAATATTTTCTTTTAAAAATTGATGCAAAAAAAGACATGGTTTTTGAGCCAGGTAAAGCAATAGATTTTGAAGGAAATACAGGAACATATTTGCAATACAGTTATGCAAGAGCTTGTTCAATATTAAAAAAAGCAAAATATAAAGAAAAAAAAGAAGTTGAAATTAAAAATTTGAAAGAACAGGAAATAAAACTAATTAAGAAATTATCTGATTTTCCTCTTGTTTTTAAGGCAACTTATAAAAATCTTAATCCTTGTATTTTAGCAAATTACGCTTTTCAGTTAGCCCAAACTTTTTCTGAATTTTATCATTCTTGCCCTGTTATTAAAAGTGAAGAAAAAGAAAAAAGATTATCATTAGTTCATGCTTTTAAAATTGTTATGGAACAATCTTTATTTTTGCTTGGAATTGAGGCAATTGAGGAGATGTAGAGTTAAGATATAAATTAATAAAGATGCTCTTTTTTAACCAAAATTTTTATCAGAAACTTTTAGGAAAAATGAGAAACTTACTCTTCAGGTTCATAAGCAAGAAAAGCCCACCACGGCTTTTTAACTCTTATAACTTCACCATTTTCTGCTGATACCTGGGTTTTAACTTTCATTTTCGTTCTTATTAATCCTAAAATTCTTGCAGGTCTCTGAACTTGCAACTCATAAGCAGCTATTTTATTCTCTTCTACAGGAACCTCTTTTAAAACAATTGTGCAGTTATTTTCTTCACTACAAACTCTTAACCTTAATCTCTCTAATGCTCTTTGTGCAGCAACATCAGGCATAACTTTAATTTCAGCATTTCTGCCATTTGACAATCGAACTTTTAATTTTGTTCTATTTATTCCGCTTTCATCTTTTCTTGTCTCTTCTTCAATTTCTAAATCAGTTTCAGCTTCAATTTCTCCAACCTGCAATCTAATCTTATTCTGAGCCATTTTAGATATTCTTATCTGCTTGCCAGTTTCAGAAGTGTAAATTCCTGCACGAACCTTTTTTCTTATTATTTGTCCCAATCCTTGATTTTCCGTATTGCTTTTATTTTCCTGTTCTTGATTTTGTTTTTGTTTATCTGAACCTTTTTTTGATTCTTGGTCTATATTTTGATTAACTTTCTGTTTCCCTAAATTCGCATTTTCGCTCTGAGACAAAACAAAGCTTGTAGAAATAATGCTAACTAACAGAATTCCCAAAACTAAAAACCCAACTAACCTTTTCATATATACCTACAAAAATTAGGATTTAAAAACCTTTTCTTGCTATGATAAATATGGAAACCAAATATGTTTATTTTGAAACTTACGGCTGTCAAGCTAACAAAAATAATACAGAAATAATGAAAGGCTTAGTTAGACAAGCAGGATTGGAGATAACTAATAATCCAGATGTTGCTGATATCCTCGTAATAAATACCTGCATAGTAAAAGAGCCAACTGAGAAGAAAATTGAAAGAAGAATTTCTGATTTAATTAAGCTTTATCCAAAAAAACCTCTTATTATAGCTGGTTGCATGCCTCAAGTGAGAAAAATAAAGCAAGAAAATATCTTTTTGCTAGGAACCCATCATATTAAAGACATAACAAAACTAATAAGAAAAATTTATGAAAATAAAGTAGATGAGGATTTTGTTTCAGAGAGAAATGAAGAAAAATTATGTTTGCCAAAAATCCCAGAAAAAAGAGATGTAGGCATAACTCAGATATCAGAAGGTTGTGTAGGAAACTGCACTTTTTGCATAACTCGATTAGCAAAAGGAAAGCTTTTTTCTTATTCAGAAGAAAAAATATTAAAGAATATAAAGAATGATTTGCAATCAGGAGCAAAAGAGATTTGGATAACAAGTCAGGATAATGCTGCGTATGGTTTAGATAAAGGAAAAAGAAAATTGCCAGACCTTTTAAGAAAAATACTTTCTTTAAAAGGGAAATTTAAAGTTAGAGTAGGAATGATGAATCCTGAAAATGTTTTGCCTATTTTAGATGAACTCGTTGAGATTTATAAACACAAAAAAATGAAAAAATTTTTGCATATTCCTGTGCAATCAGGTTCAAATAAGATTCTTAAATTAATGAATCGCAGATATAAGGTTGAAGATTTTATTAAAATTGTAGATAGTTTCAAAAAAGAAATCCCTGATTTGACCTTATGGACCGATATTATTGTCGGCTTTCCAGGAGAGACTGAAAAAGATTTTGAAGAATCTTTAAATCTTGTTAAGAAAATTAAACCTTCTTTTATAAATATAAGCAGGTTTTGGGTGAGAAAAGGAACTCCAGCAGAGAAAATGAAACAGCTTCCTCAACAAGAAGTCAAGAAGAGAGTTAAAAAATTGATTTCTTTATTTAAAGAAATAAAAGCTAGCAAGTTTTGCCATAATTCAAACCAACTGTAGCGAGGTCAAAAACGTCTACTTCACGAATTCCACATTAGGCAGATCTTTAAATTGTTTATCACCAGTTAGGAATTTTATTCCTAAGTCTTTTGCAATAACATATCCTAAACAGTCAGCATAAGATAAGTTTCTTTTTTTATGGAAAAATCTAAACTTGACTGCTTTAGGAATCCAATCAAATTTTAAATCCACACAAAAATTCTGCAAAAATTGAAAGAATTCTTTGATTTCTTCTTCACTATATTCTTTTCTTAAAGTATAATATAGCTCATAAAGATGTAAGTATGAAGTTATAACCTTTACTTTCTTATATTTTTCATAATTTTTATTACCTTTATATATTTCAAGAAGCGCATAAGAATCAAAGAACAAGGTCATTTTAGCCCAATCTTCCACATTTTTCTGCTTTCGTCTTTCATTTTCTGAGCATTAATTCTTGCTTTTTTGAGTTTTCCAAAAAAATCTTCCAAAGACTCTTTTTTAGTTATAGTAATAGTAACTTCATCATTTGGCTTTAAGTTTTCTTTTATAACAATTTCTTTAGGTAT
>CAYTYH010000053.1:0-3912 GCA_964441965.1 Candidatus Woesearchaeota archaeon
CGTCATAGGTGCCGCTAACGGGACTGATGCTACCACCGCCTGACGGGCTGACCGATGTCAACAAGTTATAGCGAATCACTATGAAGTTGGCTACCACGCTCTTGTCTCCGTTCATGGTGACTGTGATTGTGGGGTTCGTACCCGTAGCGTCTCCAGACCAATGGCTAAACTGATAGCCGGAGGCTGGCGACGCTGTTAAGGTAACTCTGGTGCCAGCGTCATAGGTGCCGCTAACGGGACTGATGCTACCACCGCCTGACGGGCTGACCGACGTTGACAAGTTATAGCGAATCACTACGAAGTTGGCTACCACATTCTTATCCGAGTTCATGGTCAGCGTTATTGTTGAACTTATGCCGGAGACATCTCCCGACCAGTGACTGAACCTATAACCCGATGCAGGCGTAGCAGTCAAAGTGACAGTAGTGCCGCTGTCATACGTTCTGCTACTGGGGCTAATCTTGCCGCCTCCTGACGGACTAACGGATGCCATTAGTGTATAGCGTATAGGTGGTGGAGTAGGAGTCGGCGTTGGACTGGGTGCTGAAGGTATTGGTGCAGGAGCAGGAGTAGGTGGAGGTGGTTGGCTGACAATCCAAGTCACTACTCCGATTCCAATGACACCTAGAACAATAAGGAGTGTTCCCCACCACGGGAATCCCCTTCCCTCCCTTATTCTACTGATTCTTCTTTCCTTCTCAGCCTCTCTGATTTGTTCGTGTCGCCGGTAGCTGGCCAGCCTTTCTTCAATTTCCAGCCTGTCTAGCAGCCAACCGCGAAGCAGCCTGTTTTCTTTGGCAAACTGTTCGCGGTCCAAATCACCTTGGAGCGATAGTTTTAGCCGTTTTTCCTCGTAGTCCTTTCTCAGTTGCTCTAATCGCCGGTCTCGCTCTTTGTCCTCCTCCTCCCAAGCCAAACTCCTTTTGAACCTCTCCAGTTCGCTGTGTTTCAGTAACCCTTTTTTCTCTGCATCAAGCAACAATCTGTCAATACTATCTTCCAGCCGGAGGTCTTCTTTTATTTGCTCTTCGAGTTCCAACCGTCGAGCTCCAAATCTCTCGATTTTGACGAGATGTAAGCCTCTTTCCTTAAAGGCTTGTCTCAGTGGCTCCTCTAACTTGCTGATTATCTGTTGGGCCACCATTGGGTCATCACACAAGAAGTCAGCTTTATAGGCAGCACACTCGAGGTTCATCACACTCTTCAATTCATCCAAGTTGGACAAGCTTTCCGCCAACTGTGAAGGCTCAAACCTAGAGGGGTCAAGCGACAACCTTTGCTTAAAGAGTCCGGGGTCCTCCACTGTAGCTACAGCCCGAACATAAGCGCGTAACTCTATGTCGTCGCCCGACTTCACCTTAAGAAATAAGGGTAGTGCAAAATCCTTAGCATTATCGTGTTTGTTCATCGGCAACCTCCTTTAGCCATGCCGTAGTATTGTTAGCCCCAAATCATCTAGCTGGGACAGAGTGTAGCCCCCTCTTTGCTTAAGACGGATAAAAGCCTCTTTGACTAGTTTGGCATCAGCACCCGTAGCCTCGACTACCTCACTGAGTGTCTGGCTCTCACGTGAAAGCAGCTTTTCTTCCACAAAATTGACCACACGCGCTACGATTTCCTCATCCAAGTCACCACAAAAAACGCTTAGGAACGGCTTTAGCCGATTGTCGGAAGGGTTGGATACCAAGCTATTATTCCTAAGGTCTATCAGGCAAGTAGAAACATATATGCTGCTGAATCCTCTGCCAGTGCTCTCACCGGTAATAGCCTCGCGGGCTTCATGAGACCAGCCCGTTGGCGAAGCGAGGCCTAGGATGAAAAGGACACCGTGATTTTTGGCAGAGGACACTATTTGCTCAAGAAGCCAAATTAACTCAGCGTGGCTTATCGGTCTAGTATCAAACCCATCCTCACGGTAGGCCCTGATATGGGAGAAGACAGCGGCCTCTATAACAAACCCGCCCTGCTTTGCTTTTCTGTCACTGAACAAAGAGTAGGTAGACCTTAAGTTTCGGGGAAGTACAACCGGACGGTTCGTTGAGCTAAGGACTCCCCCATATGAAACTTGCTTTGGTTCTTCGTCTGAGTGCTCTTCATGGATAGCTTCCCAAGACTTAACGTGCAGGCGTCGACCATCAACAGGGCTTATGACCTCTCGTAATTGCCGAATTCTCTGGTCGAAGCGACCGATAAAATTCAGTTCTTTCTCTCGTGCCTCTGGTGCAGTGACTAACACTGCAATTTCGCCGCTTGCAAGCCGCTGTTGGGCTTCAGCCAGCTTCAATTCAGGTGATTTCCTATGTTCCGAGCAATATCTGTCTTGTTCGTCTGCCCAGCAGGCCCGGCACAGCAAAGATTCGCAGGCAATATGCTGACATCGCCCTCCCACCATTTCAGGATTTCTTATGAGACGACGACAGCGACCACAGCTGGGGAAACTATCTGTAACTCTTGTTGACTTCTGTTCCTCAAGATATCTGTGAAGGTCTTCCCTGCTGATACGGTAGATTCCGCCAATCCTTGATGCCGGAAGCTTTCCAGAAAGCACGATGCGATACAATGTCTTGTACTCAACCCCAAGATATTGGGCTGCCTCTCTAATGCTTAGAAACGGTTTCGAATTGTCGTGTGCACCAAACTTGCTTTCCATGCGTCCTAACCTTACAAGGCATTACATCTCTAGGTAGAGGGTAGCACATAATTTGTGGTTTGTCAATACTTTTCGTTACCAATTTTTACTTTTTAGGACAACGAAAAATCCCTTAGGTCAAAGGCAAAACACATGAGAATGCTCTCGCCAACCGGGTTTGATGCGTCCTCCTCAGCAGAGAGTAGGTGTTTCCCCCCATTTTTGCGATTGAGCGCATCGGCTTAACGTGCAACTAGGTTCCCGTAGCATGCCGATATTTGTTAGGAAAGATATGGTGAGAGCGCCAAAAACAGCAATCCGAGTGTTATTCGTCTGTTATAATGAGCATAGATAGGAGGTAGAATATGGGAGACAGTAAAGTGATTCGAGACGCTGCGAAAGCGGGTGTAAATTACAAAGACGTATGGCATGAAGTTTTGCCTGACAAGGAGCCCCCCTACTTTCTCGGCGATATTGTTGAGCTCAAGGTAAAGCTGACAAATATGCTGGACCAACCTCGGATAATGAAGTTCGTCTATTCAGTGCGGCTACCAGAAGGAATGAGTGTAAATACCAGCATTCATGAAGTCAAACTTGAGCCGGGTGGAAAGGAAATTATCACACTACCGCAACCACTCTACCTTCATTTTCTGGGGGTATTCAGAGTGGTCGTACTCACTGGGATAGCCGAGCAAGACCATATAGATGGACGTGATAAAGTGCATACTTCTCCATTCCTATCTATTTTTGCTGAGTACTCTCGAGATAGGGAAGGTTACGAAGTGCAGAAAAAGTTGGAGAAGTTGAATGGAAGGCTATTTTGGCTCACAACTGCCTTATTCGCAGTTACCGTGCTATGGGTTGCCTTAACCATAGCTTATTGGCTAGGTTTATTTTGAGTTCAAAAGCCCGAAGACCCCTGTATGTCAGATTGTTAGGCAGTTATCGATGTCGAGCACATAGGACACTGGAGGGGAAGGTTAGAGTTTTCACCTAGCTCCTAGCGGTTGCCTTGTGCCGGCGCCTCCTGTTTTTCTCGCTGAAGTACTGAGGCGTGAGTTCGGGATAGAGAGTTAGCTGCGGCCGAAACCACTCATACTCGGGAGCCAGCTTTCCCTTTGCCGACAGACGGTAGTAGGTACGCGGCGGCGCATCAGGGTAGTTTCCTTGGATATAAGAGACCTCCTCTCGCCCGGTTGCCTCAACAAAGTCCAGCTGCTTGAGATAGTGGAAATAGCGAAAGAAGCTGTGGTAGCGGGCGCGGTGGAGCTTGTAGGGGATTC
>CAYTYH010000054.1:0-3901 GCA_964441965.1 Candidatus Woesearchaeota archaeon
TTCTCCGACTTCCTCAATCTTTTTTCTAACAGAACTTTTATCTGATACTCCTGTATCTTATGCGGTTTTGTTTTGCCATTAAACCATCTATTAATAGTGCAAAAAGAAACGCCTAGCATTTCTGCAAGGCGTTCTTGAGTAATTCTGTTTTTTAACCTGTATTTTTCTAATTTCTTAATTAAATCCATATCTTAAACTTCAAAAATAATATAGCACTTTATATCAACCTATCAAGATAAATTTTTACTTCTATTATCTATAAGTTCTTTTCTCTAAAACTATCCTCTCAACCTTATCTAATCTCTGCTCAATATCCTCAATTTCAATACTTTTTAGAGTATGGGTTATAATGTCGTTGCAGGCTAAACGCCTAACTTCTTCCCGCTTTGCCTCTGTTAGCTTAATTAAGCCCTCCACAGCCTTTGTAATTGCCATTTTAAGCCTATCTAAGGCTTCTCTGATAACCTCATCCCTTTGCCTTTTTAATTCTGCCTTAAAATCCTCATTTTTAAGCCATTTATAAAGGGTATTTCGGCTAACTTTAGCTCTTTGAGAAGCCTCCTCAAGAGAAGAGGAGACAATTAGATGAGATATGGCTAATAGCTGACGATTGGTTAATTTTCTTTCTTCTGGCATATTTATCACCCCCTTAAATCTGTTAAAATTTGAGCAATTCTGTATTTCTACTCTACCCTTGATTTTTTACAAAACAAAACTTCAATAATTTCATATCTTTCTGAATAATTTTCCCCATAGGTTTTTTTAAGTTCCTGCAATTGTTTTTCAATCTCTTGCTCAGAAAATCCCGTTATTACAATAACTCTTGGTTCTCTATAAATCTTGATTTTGTCTTCAATTCTTTTTAATTTTCTTTTCAGGCTCATCTTTTTATCTCCTTTCTACCCCACCGTCCAGTCTACATTATTTTCTGGTTTAGATATTGTAGACTGAGGGGTAGGGTAAACTGGTATGATTAACTTATTTCTCTTATCCTCTGGGTCTTGCTCTTGAACTATCAATCCAGCCATCTCAAGCATAGGAATAATTTCCCTTCTTAATTGCCATTCTGCTATAGGCCTGTTGTAAATCCTTAGATACCCCCGCATTATCTCTTTTCTGGTTAAACCTTCCTGTTTTTCCTCATAAAGAGGAGAAATTACCTCCTCAAAGACTTTAAAGATATAGGGAGGGAGATTTAATTCTTGACTAAAGGATATTTCTTCCCAAAGCCTAAAACCCTCTTCTATATCCTTATCAGAGG
Source organism: Candidatus Woesearchaeota archaeon (assembly GCA_964441965.1). Taxonomy (GTDB): domain Archaea; phylum Nanobdellota; class Nanobdellia; order Pacearchaeales; family GW2011-AR1; genus CAYTYH01. Next base: position 1,262 of record CAYTYH010000054.1, read on the forward strand.
TCAAAATAACCTTTAATTCTTCTGTCTGCCTATGCCAGAGATTGAGAAGAGCGAGGCTTTTGATTAAGGAAATCAGCCTTTTTATATCCCTTTGATGGCGGGGTTGTAATGTTTTGTGGGCTGAGAAAAATTTTTCTCTAATTTTATCTATATCGTGAATCTTAATCTCTTCTATGCCTTCTTCTTTAATAGCTTTTATTCTCTCAACTAAAAGCTGTCTTTTGGGATTATTGTTTATTTTATCTAAATACTCTTTTAAGTTTGCCGCCTTCTTCAAGGCTTCTAATACACCCTCTCTAATCTTTTCTTGGGTAATCTCCGGAGAAAGAAGCAAAAATCTTGTAGCCTCTTGCTCATCAATTTTTAACCCTGCTGAGCAGAATATAACCGAAGGATAACCTCTAATAACCACATTCTTAGTTTTAAGGCCGTGCTTTTGGCTCTTATCAGTTATTTTTACTTTAATTTCTTTCTCATCGTGAGAAAGCAGAGGCCTTAAGTGTTCCAATAGTTGAGTGTGTGGCTGGTCTAAAAAGATTAAAACCTTTCGCTCTAAATCAAGATAATAGCCCCCTAATTCCTTTTGAAATTCCCCTTTTTCGTGAAAAAAGGCAGTAGGCGAACAGTATCCTACCTTTATTACATCTTCTTTTGGAAAAAGAGAGGCTATTTCAATTGGAATATAGGATTTACCGGTAGAAGAGGGAGCGTTAAAGCTAATATTAAATTGACTATTCTCCGTATAGGCAGATAGAAAACACAGGAAGGTAATAATTTTATTTGCTTCATCTCTCTTAATTGTCAAACCTAATATTTCCAGTAATTCTTGTCTTGATAGGGGAGGGTATATCCTTTTTAAATGCTCCCTGTTTCTTTTAATTATTTCCTCATCTTCAATTTCTTTTTCTACTTTCTCAATTTCTTGGTCTAAGAGTTTCTTATCCATCTTCATCTACCTCCTTATTAAATATTCAATTGCTTCTTTAAATTCTAAATTAAAAGCAAGTTCTACAAGTTTAATTACATCACCCCCTTGATTACAGCCAAAGCAATAAAAAGAGTTAGTTTCTGGATAGAGATAGAAGCTTGGATGTTTTTCCTGATGAAAAGGGCATAAAGCCTTGTAATTTCTTCCTGATTTCTTCAATTGGAGAAAGGAAGAAGCTATATCTACAATTGGAGTTTGCTTTGCTTGTTCAATCTTTGCTTCAAAATCTCTTGCTTTACTCTTAACGTCTTTTTTAGGCCTATAGTTGGCAATAAATTCTAATCGTCTTAATCTTTGAATATTATTTACAGCCTTAACTAACATCGGATTTACCATTAACTTAAGTGATTCTTTATAGAAACGCCTCTTAACTTCATCTTTAACCCCTTTCAACTTTCTTAAAAAGGGTTTAACCTGCTCCTCAATAATTTTTCTTTCTACCTCCTGCCATTCTTTTATCTTTTCGGAGATAATCTCCTTTGCTTCGGGGAAGAGTTCAATGAGTTCTTTATCAGAGAGGCAATAGTGGTAATAATGACGGGGAATTTCCTTGTATTGTGTTAAATCTTCATCAAAATAATAATGCTTTTCCATCTTCATCTCCTTTCATTTTCTTGCATAGAGTCTATTTTTTAAAAACGTAACTGCCTCAGCAAAAGTAGAAGCGTCAATTAAACCTTCTCTTTTCCAATACTTATCAGCTAATTCTTCTGCGAGCTTTTTATTATCAAAGACAAACCAGAAAAACTTGCCTTCTTTTTGTAGTCCAAGCAGTTTCAAGCGATTAGCATATAAAAATGAGGCTTCATAGAGGTCTTTGGTGAGATATACATTGTTCTTGTTCATCTTTAACCATCCTTTCTTCATCAGCCCATTCTTTCAGAGTAGTAAAGAACCTATCTAAATTTTGGCAAATCGCCTTATATTCCTCTTCGGAAATAACTTTGCCATATAATTTAGACCACTTTTTAATTTGTTCTTCCATCATATATAGGAGAATAGGAAAAAAGTTTGCAAAATTATTTGAATAAGGTATAATATAAATCGACAATGGAGAAGAGATGAAGATAGAAGAGACTAAAAAGAGAATTGAGAAATTAAAGAAAGAACTTAGGGAATCCGATGAAAGAACAATAAGAATCATTGAGAAGATGGAGAAAAAAGGTTATACGGAATCTCAAGTGATGGACGACGTAAATACTGTCAGAAGTCTATTGTTAAGAAGCCCGGAAATAAGAAAATACTTTGAAAAAGATGAACTTACTAGCATTAGTTATATTGTTTATAGGGAATATATAAAAAAATTAAGCCAATGGAAAAAAGAGAAAAAGCAAGCCAAAGAAGTTCCTTTTCCTGAACTCAAAGATTTTTTGAAACAAAAAATTGTTAATTTAATCAGAGGAGCAAAAGAAATAGAAAAATACGAAGGAACAGGCGAAAGAATAAAAAGTGCTTATAGAGAAAAAGGGAAAGATTTTATAGAGGAAGCTTATACTTCTACTGATGTCTTTACTCCTATAAGAACTAAATCGGAGTGGAAAGCAAAACCTCCGACTTTACCTCTACCTTCTCCTAAAGAAAGACACGACAACTCCGTTATAGATTACATTGTCCAGGAAACATCAAAATTAGAGAAGATATTATTTGAGGAT
>CAYTYH010000055.1:0-3895 GCA_964441965.1 Candidatus Woesearchaeota archaeon
CTAGATTTTATATATGCCTCACGCTCTTTCACGTTCTGTGCCTCACCAACAGCTCTAAGCAGCTCAACTTTTTCTTTGTGAGTGAGCTTATCCATTTACTTTTTTCACCTCCTGCAATTTTTGTTGCCAGGAGGCTCTCCCAAAATATTGCTAATAAAATAGCCGAGAGAACCTCAACGCTGTGCTGGCAAATTGAAATTTTTTTAAACTACTAACTAAATAAGCCTAAATACTAAAGGTTTACTTCCATCTCCACCAAGTAGTGCAATTCCTACCGGATTTCCAGATGCAGTAGCAGAAGGATAACCGTTTGTTCCTACATAAACAGAATCACCAGGTGAGAAAGTCCCTTCATAGCATCCGGATGCTACCTTAACCTCAGCTGGGGCATAAACAATTGGGGCAACTCCACCTTTTCTAACTACACCAGTATAAAATCCCTGATCAATATCCCTTTGAGAAACATCCTTCACATCAGATAATAAAAGTGCAAAAGCAGCCTCACCAGCAGAGCAGGGTAGGGCATAATCCTCATTGGAAGCATCAAGTTTTACAAATTGCCCCTCATTTGCCTCTACATTAACTCTTATCTTGGATATATAAGCGGATCTATTAACGTGAACTTTCTTGGCGTATCTTGCGGGGGCAACAGTGCCACCTAAATCTCCAAATCTTTCCATTTAGCTCACCTCCTCAAAACTCAAATTTTTTATTAAAGTTTTTTATATTTCTCTAACAGGCTCTCATCCTGATCCTGATTTAAAGAAGCTAAAGTTTTAGCATCGCTAACATCAGCTGGCTCTTTCTTTTTGGATCTATTGTACTCCTCATAAGCTTTTTGAATTACACTGGCCAAAGATAGGTTTTCCTCTTTTTCCTGGATATCCTTCATGATCTTTACAACATCAGATGGGATGGAGGCAAGAACCGTATCAACCATGCTATCCACATAATCTTTAAATTCCTCATCATCCAAATCCCTAATTTCAGATCTTATCTTTTCCAGCCTATCCCCTGAGAACTCAAAGCCTGTTTCAGAGATAATCTGATCTATTCTCTCTTTTGTGCGCTCGGCAAGCTCTTTTTCTCTTATCTTATCTTCAAGCTCTTTTACCCTGGCATCCTTTAACTCAAGCTCAGATTTGAGCTCCTCATTTGCCTTTTCCAAACCTGTGAGTTTCTCTTTAAGATCCTTTATCTCGGCATCTTTTTTCTCAAGTTCCTCTTTGGCAGGATAGTAACCTTTATCCTGGGGTGGGTAATACTTTTTTAACTTTTTCTCAAGCTCCTCTACCTTAGCTTTAAGACTTTTATTTTCCTCTTTTAGTTTTTTGTTTTCTTCCTCTAAATCCTTTATCTTTTTCTTTAAATCATCTACTGATTGAGCCTTAGCTTCAAGTTCCTTCATCTTCTCATCTTTTGCTGCCTGAGCTTCAGTTTCAAGCTCTTTTATCCTCTTTTCCTTCTCGGCAACAAGTTTTTCCAGTCCTGCAATCTTTTCTTCCAGCTCTTTTACTTTTTCCTCCATTCTTTTCTCACCTCCCAAATTATTTTTCTCTACCATCAGGTGAGCGCAGGATTTAAAATATCTGCCGTTGCCCAGCCCGATGGGGATGTAAAAATCTTTTAAGTTATCTGGCAGGGTTTTATCAAGCTCATCCATTTTGCATCACCAACTCTTTAATCTTTTTTGTCACAAAACTGTGAGAGACCTCTATTTCTTTTGAAGGATTACTTGCATAAATTGAGTGAAGCTGATCGTGCAGCTCTAAGAATTCTTTTAATTGTTTAGCAAAGTTAGTATCTTCGCTATTTAGGGATAGAATAATCGAAGAGGGGTTTGCAGGGTGTTGGGTGAACCCTGCACCCCCTATAATAAAATCATTTAAAATCCTTGCTACTCTTGATCCTTTATACTCTTTACCTATTTTATGATCTAAAAACTGCGTCGAGGCATCTCTTTTTATAACTTCATTTTTCTCTACTAAAAGATAATCCCAATCTGAAAAGAAAGTCTCAACCGAAATGAACATTTTGTCCTGATCAACTAATTTTTTTAAGGCAGCAATTGTTTTAGGAAAGATAAAATCATATAGAGCTCCCAAACACACGATATGAATGGGATTGTCCAGCTCGAAATTCTCTATTTTCTTTATTTTTTCAATTTCATCGGGGGGCAAAATCTCACCACTATCATCTACTACAATACTATCAATTATAGAACCTATTATGGTATTTAAGTTTCGATTCTTAGGATGCCTGCTAAACCTAATCTCATTTTCATCAACAATATAGCTTTCAGTTTCTTCTAATAAGTGGTAACAATCTATAGGCTTGGCAATTGCTGTTGGATATACTTCTACTAAGCGTTTTTTGGGAAAAGCATCAAAATTTTCATTTACGCCAGATGATACCAGAACAAATTCAATATAAGTCAGGTCTTTTTGTTTTACCGGGGGATCTAAGAGCTTACCACCAGATCTTTTATACCTCTCTTCTAAAAATCTTACTTTTGATTTTAAAGTTAGCTTTTGCATCGTTTTGAAATTGCCTCTAAGATTATTTTTTGTAGGTTTAAATTTTCCCCCACGAGCCACTCATAAGGCACTTTACCTTTTAGATTCTTTTCATACCAGGCTTTGCCATCCTTAGTTTTAACATAAGCAGTTTGATCGGTGGGGAACCAGAATAACCACTTCTGCGAACCTGATTTTAGTGGCAGCGAGCGCCCTATAAATCTACCTGATACTTTTGAACCATGTAAAAAGAACTCTACCATCACAATCTTTGATGCTCCTAAATAAAGCCATCCATGTGCTATATCTCGCATATAAGCCCAGGATTTGCTAGTGGCCCCCACAGTCCCAGGCTCTAGCCAAGCATCCATATGAAGCCAAGCTAAAGGTATGCGAGCATTCTTGGGCTCGCCTTCCATCCTTTGCTTTTTTAAAAATTTATTATCACCCAGGTTTTTCAAAGAAGTTGTATTAAAAAGAGTTATACCCAACAAAAATTTCTTACTGGGATGCTCATACCGAAAATCGTTGTGGACGTTTGCGGTTTCTCCGGCATCTCTAGCGGCTTCTAAACTTGGATATTTTTTGGTAAAGCCTCTCCAATGTTCCTGACATACCCATTTTAGTTTTTGATGATATTTAGTAGGATAAACAACATGCAAAGGCTTATCTGCCTTTGCCCAGGTTATAGCTTTCTCTATCCGTGAACCGACAGCAATATCATAGGTTGAATATCTTTCCATTTTATAGTTATATAAAGTTGTTTACGGCTTTATGGGTGGTGAGCTGCTCTCGAGCAACTTATCCTAAAAACATCTTGCTTTTATGAATAAATAGAGTTAGTTACGACTTTAGGGTGGGGGCAACCCAGGTTATCTCAAAAAATCCCTAAAAACCAGAATAGAGGCTAAAAAGAAAAGCATCGCTTGACATAAAAAAATTTTTTTGTTAGCGTAACTCTCGATGAGAGTTCTCCTGAGCGTGTTTGAAAAAAATGGAGGACTCTCGCATGGTTCAAGAGCTTCTTGATGTGAAGGAGCTATCCCAATTAATGAAGGTAAGTAAAAGTACTCTCTATGCCTGGGTTAATCAAAGAAAAATCCCTCATATTAAGTTAGGTAAAAAAGTCCTTTTCAATCCTAAAGATATTGCTCACTGGATAGATGAAAACACCGTAAAGTAGGTGGGTATTAACATGGGCATTTACAAACGTGGTAAAACTTGGTATATAGATTATTATGATCAATTTGGTAAAAGGCACAGAGAAGCAGTAGGTCCCAACAAAAGGCAAGCTGAACAAGCTCTATCTAAAAGAAAAATAGAAGTTGCCGAGAATAAATTCTTAGATAAGAAAAAAGTTGAAAAAATTAAATTGAACG
>CAYTYH010000056.1:0-3869 GCA_964441965.1 Candidatus Woesearchaeota archaeon
TTGCAGGACTTGGTCTTGGATAACTAAGGGAGAAAATTATTTTTCCTGTTAGGGTATTTATATCTGGCAAATATTCGTAGGGGTCTCTTGTTACGCCATCAGCAACTGCAAAAATCTCATTTGCAGAGTCAATGCTAAAGGAATCTTCTGTTGGCATTAATGCGATTTTTTTCTTTATATTCACTGCTGTAAGTCCTTTTGCCATATGTCTGTATTGCTTTCAACCTTTTTAAACTTTATTATTGTAACTACTTGATAATAATATAAAAAAAGTCTTTTTTAGAAAGAAATAAAGAGTAAGAAACTTTGGCCCTGTCAAAAAAGAAGAAAAACCAAAAACCAAAACATTTATAAAGTTAACAATTGTTAACTTATTATGTACAGTTTGCCGCAGGAAATTGAGGTTTGGTATATTATCCCAGCAATAAGAAAAGAACTTGCAAAAATTTTACATAAAAAATATAAACTGACTTTTGAAGAAATAGGAGAGATTGTAGGGGTTAGCAAATCTGCAATTTCCCAATATTTAAGAAAAAAAAGAGCTTCTATTATTAAACTCCCAGCTAAAATAAAGAAAGAGATAGAAAAATCTGCAGCAATAATAGTCAAAGATAGGAAAAAAGCATTAAAAGAGATAATAAGGATATTATCTTTAATTAAAAAATCAAAATGCACCTGCGCGATATGTAAAAAATACAATAAAGGGATATTCAAATTATGCAAAGGAAAACCTATTGTAGGAGAGTAAAATGAAAATTGAAGTTGAATTTGGAAAAATAAAAGTTGATGGAAAAGAATTCCATGACCCTATAATCCTGCCGTCAGGAAAAACCATAGAAAGAGAATATGAAAAAATCAAGGAAAAATATGGAACAAGTCATGTAATTGATGAAGAAGAAATTGAGATTTTAATAAAAGAAAAACCAGAAATTATAGTTATAGGAACAGGTTTTGATGGTATGGCGAAATTGACTGAAGCGGCAAAGAAAAAAATTTCAGAAAAGGGTATAAAGTTAATTGAAGAAAAAACTCCTGATGCTATTGAAACATTTTCCTCGTTAAAAAATAAAAAAGCCGGAATTTTTCATTCCACTTGTTAAAAATGCAAGTTTATTTAGATAATGCTGCAACAACTCCTTTAGATGAAAGAGTCTTAAAAAAAATGCTGCCTTATTTTAAAGAAAAATGCGGCAATGCTTCTTCACTGCATCAAGAAGGGCAGGAAGCAAGATTTGCTATAGAAAAAGCAAGGGAAATAATAGCAAGGTCTATAAAAGCAAAACCTAAAGAGATAATTTTTACTTCTGGAGGAACTGAAAGCAACAATTTAATTATAAAAGGTTTGGCTTATTCTTATCCAGAGAAAAAACATATCATAACCAGCAAAATAGAACATGAATGTGTTTTAAATGCTTGCAAGTGGATGGAATCAAGAGGATACAAAATAACATATCTTGATGTTGATAGCGAGGGTTTTATTAATTTAGAACAATTAGAAAAAGAAATAAAAAAAGATACTCTGCTTGTTTCTATTATCCACGGAAATAATGAAATAGGAACAATTCAAGATTTAAAAGAAATAGGAAAAATTTGCAAAGAAAAAAATGTTTTTTTTCACACTGATGCCTGTCAAAGTTATACAAAAACTTTTCTTGATGTAAAAAAACAAAATTTAGATTCTGTAACTTTAAATGCTCACAAAATTCATGGACCTAAAGGAGTTGGTGCCTTATACCTCAAGGAAGGAATTAAAATTACTCCATTACAACATGGCGGCGGACATGAAAGAAATAGAAGAAGCGGGACAGAAAATGTTCCTGGAATTGTTGGTTTTGGAGAAGCAGTTAAAATATCAAATAAAAAAGATATTAAAAAAATGAGAGCATTAAGAGATAAATTGATTAAAGGAATAGAAGAAAAAATTCCTTCTGTAAAATTAAATGGCCCGAGAGGAGAAAAAAGGCTTGCAAATAATGTTAATTTCTCTTTTTTGGGGGTGGAGGGGGATGCTATTGGGGGCATGTTAGATGCAAAAGGCATTTGTTCATCAACAGGGTCTGCCTGTTCTTCAAAAAGTTTAGAACCAAGCCACGTCCTTTTAGCTATTGGACTAACTCCAGAGGAAGCTCATGGAAGTTTGCGGTTAAGCTTAGGAAGATTCAATAAAAAAGAAGAAATAGATTATGTATTAGAGGTTCTGCCTAAAATAATAAAAAAATTAAGAAAAATCTCTCCTTTTGAAAATATAGTAAATAAATTAATTAAATAAAAAGAAATAAAAGAAAATGAGAAACTCCAAGAAGTTTGAGGATAAGAAAAAAGAAGTCATATCAAAAAAGATGAGTTTTGCAGAAGTTTTGAAGAAATTTTCAGAAGCTGCAGAAATTTTTCTTTCTGAAGGTTTGCATTGTATTGGATGCCCTCTTGCAATGACAGAAACTATTGAAGAGGGTTGTAAAGCACATGGCATTGATGTAAATAAAGTAATTAAAAAGATAAAGGAAAAAATGAAGAAGGAAGGAAAAAATGTTTAGATATAGTAAAAAAGTGATGAAACATTTTCTAAATCCAAAGAATGTTGGAGAAATTAAAAATGCAGATGGTGTCGGCAAGGTTGGCAATCCTGTTTGCGGGGATGTTATGTATATCTATATAAAAGTAGGAAAAAGGAAAAAGAAGGGAAAGGGAGAAGAGTATATTAAAGATATAAAATTCAAAACTCTTGGATGTGCAGCTGCAATAGCCACTTCTTCTATGATAACAGAATTAGCAAAAAATAAGACTTTAGAAGAGGCAAAAAAAATAACAAGAAATGATGTTGCTTCTGCTCTTGGCTCACTTCCACCTATAAAAATGCATTGCTCAAATTTAGCAGCAGAAGCCCTGCATAAAGCTATAGAAAACTACAAAAAGAGAAAATCAGATTAATATCTTTTCTCTTCATTTGGCAAGGAAGTAACATTAGTCTTTAAAGTTTTTATTTTGTATAATTTTTTATATTTCATAATTTTCCTAAGAATTAGCAAAGAAAAAATAACAAAAATAAGGAGAAGTATTATACTTGATAAGATGCTTTTATTTTTTTCTTGGGATAAAATAGCCAAACCCCCAAGAGTTGGTTGCTTTAAAATAACATCTTCTTCAGCAAAACTAGAAGCTAATTCAGAATTTGCATTTACAAGCAATTTAAAACTTCCTCTTAAGGAAGGATAAATTTTAAGGAGAGATTCAAATTCCTTTTTTGAGTTTGCTCCAATTTCTCTTGTTTCTTTTTTTTCAGAAATTTTTTCAGCATTTTCTCCTAAAAATAAAATCTGGATATCAATGCTTTGTTCATGGCCAGATAACTCTTCTAATGAATAAATAATTTTTAAGCTATCTTTACTTACTCTTTTAACATCTACTATCTCTACTTTTAATTTTCTTGGGATTATTTCTGCAATAAAGCTAGTTGAATTTGAAAATTCTTCACATTCTACAACAAGCTCAATATTATAGGAACCAGCTTCTAATTTTTCTGGAACATTCAAAGAAAATAAAAATTCATAGCTTTCTCCTTCGCTTAAACCTTTAATATCATCTGAAGATATCCATGAAGAATGCTCTCCTTTTCCTTTAAGTTTGCAGTTATTTAAAAAAGATTTTCCAGTATTTTTAACTGTTAAAGTCATCTTTTTCTTTTCTCCAGGATTTATGATTAAATTGGCAAGTGGAGTTATTTCTAAATTTGTTAACAATGATGGAGGAATGTAACCTCCCCCACCACCTCCACCACCTCCTCCACCCCCACCATCAGGCGGGGAGGGAGGGGTGGATGTGGAAACTGTAAATAGAGAAGAGGAGAAATTTATATTTCCTGCTTTATCTCT
>CAYTYH010000057.1:0-3823 GCA_964441965.1 Candidatus Woesearchaeota archaeon
GAATATGATGAAGAAGGCTTCTAGAGGACCATAAACAAGTATGTAGGACAAAAACATTATTGAGCTTAGATTCCAAGACCACTCTACATAGTCTAAGAGGATATAGGCATAGATCCTGATGATCAAGAAGGGAGCCGCCGAGATTAATCCATACGCGATGCTTTTCTTCCAATTTATTAATGTAAGTCCATAATCCCTCCAGTTTTCTCTTCTAAAAAATACGATTAGTAATGGCAGCATCCCAATGAATACAAACTCTAAAATCAGTTTAACATACTCGTTATTTACAAATTCGTAACCGAAACCTTGGATTAAGAAGATTAGTGTCAATGGTAAAAATAGAAGCGTGAATAGCCAGTTTGCAAATACGTCTACCAACATCTTCTTGGAACCCAATTATCACATCCCCCATGAATGCTTCTTGCGCGATGGTTTAAAGAAGAGAAGGATGAGGCAGAAAGTTGACATGGCAGCTGCCAAGTATAATGCAAAGTCAGGTATGCCCATCATACGGGTTCCAATAAGCGGCTCAGCACTGTCGCCGCCTAAAAACATCCAGTGGCTTAGCCCAATCTGCGGGAAAACGATGTAGAATGGAAGATCAAGTATGCCGAAGACACCGAAGACTTTTAGAGACGTTTGCGCCCCTTTACTGAGACTTACCTTGTGTAGAGCCACAGCTATGGCCCATGAAACTATGTTGGTTGTCATCGAACCGCCAAGAAGCATAAGCCCGTAAGCAAAAGAACCATATGGCAAACCCTCAATTACAGCTGAACCAAGCCGGAATTCAGAGGTTACCCTGAGACTTGGATATAGAATGAAGTAATCTATCTGTAGATACTTGAGTCTTCCACCAATTATAGTTCCCCAAACACAATGACCTAATTCATGTATAATATCCATAAGTGAACCAAACGGAACAAAAAAAGCAATTGGCAACAAAAGATTCCTGAAAAGAATAGATGCCCTCAACCTAGTTAACATATTAACTGCGAGAAATAACACAATATATGAGACTGTAACCCAAAAAAATATGTCTATCATGAGGGATATTATGAAAAATTCAGCCGGTTCGTTTAGGCTGATTACTAACCAGAAATATGGATGCCCATACCGTTTTATTTCCGGCACATTTACCTCGGACTTGTTAGGAATGAGCCCTGTAGCAAACGAGACAAGAATCCCAAGAGCCACGGCTGCTAACATGAGTCTTGCCCGTATCAAGAGCTTCCACTCATTATAAATTTGCATAACAAGCTCCATTTGGGAAACATCTTATTGATTTGTAAAGACTCATGTTAAATCATCCTGTTTTTAAGACGCCAATACCATTCATAGGCCTCAGCTATTTTAAGCTCTGCTTCTAATCGCGCCTGCTTCATTTGTATGTAAGGAATATAATTGGACATAGACGCTTCAGAGTTATCGTGATCTTCCCCGTTTAACACATAATTCAGTTTCAATACCTGCTGGACTCTCTGACTCATCGAAATCACTTTTTTCTCGATTTCAAACATCTTTTTCACACCCACCTTTCCACAATGTTACACGCTTTAAGTGTAACATTCGCATCATTAAAATCCATCATAATATTTAAAATTTTCGTTTGTTACACATCCAAAGTGTAACAAACTATATATGCCACTTTTTCACATACAATTCAACGATGAAAAATGGGACTTGCCGAAGATGAAGCAAAACTAGCAGAGTTCCTAGTTGAAGAGTTAAATCTGACACCTTATGAGTCTAAGGCTTACCTAACTGTTTTACTTTACGGCCCCCTCTCTCCGATGGGAGTAAATCAGAAGTCAAGCATTCCCCGTCCGAGAACCTATGATGTTCTGAACAGTCTTGTGGGGAAAGGCTTGTTGATAGAGCAGCCGGGAAGACCGAGGATGTATGCGGCTGTAAACCCAAAAGTTGGACTGGAAAGGATGATGAGAGAACTGGAAAGAAGAATGCTTCGTCAGATAGAAGAGAAAAGGAAGAGCATTGAGAAATTGATCTCTGACCTTTCCGTCATTTATGACAAAAGACGCAAAATGACATTAGAGGAAGAAAGAGTCTGGGTCACCAGAAGGAACAGCTCTTTGATTGCCAAATACAGCGAAGCGATTAAAAGCATAGAAAAAGAGATCGTGGTGGCAACAGCCGCTCCGAGCCCTCCTGAAAGAGAGATCCTTGAAGCCGTAAAGCATGTGCTTAGAAAGAAAAAGTCCGTGAGGGTAATAAGATCAGTCACGCCTCAATGGACACGAGAAGAATTGGATGAATATGAAAAACTCATTCAGCTCAGCGATCATATCAGATGTTTAGAATATGATGGACTTACCTTCGCCGTGTTTGACAGGAAATACTCAGTCTTGTGGTTTCCACCTTATCCCTCATCACTTACGGTCTGGATAAGGCTGCCTTCCTTGGCCGATATTCTGTATGAATACTTCGAAACTTTATGGAAGAAGGCGCAACCAGCTCTTCCCATAATTAGGAAAGCTAAAGAGCAGAAGAAGGCTGAAGATTCCCGAGTTGAAAAGCCTCCTGAATAAAAGAAACAGCCCTTTCGTTTAGGAACGGGTCTCTCACTGATTCTCTTTAATCTTCGTCAAGTCTCTTTCTAGCTTTCCGACTCTTTCCTTGATCTTTTCAACCTCGCTTCTTATTTCTTCCTCTTTGATCTCTTCTTTCCTTTTCTCGTTTGACTCTAAGATTAAGCGAAGAAGATCAGATTCATAAATCTCAAGAAGCAGCTTAACGTTCGGAATTAGACAGTGCCCGCCTATTACGCCTGGAAACATGAGTGGGCGATCAAATCGGACTCTATGGGTATCCTCGAGGAAATCAGCTATTTGATCGAAATCCGCATTGAAGTATCTGCTTATCCTATGCATCTCCTGAAAACAAATGATCATCCACGCCCTATACGTGGTTTCAAAGAGCTTGGCGAGCTCCGTCTCTCTGGATGACCGTAGGACCTTGACTTTGAGTCCAAGCTTCTTGAAGTGTTTGCTGGCTAGCTCTGCGGATTTAGCATCAGCTCCACCCACATACTTTACCCAGCGTCTAAGCTCCCACTTCATGTGATCTCGGCTTTTGTGGACTCCTCTAACAGGAGAATGCGCAACTGGTCGGCCGCTCTTCTCGCTTAGTTCTTCTGTTGTGCCCGGGGGAATCGTGCTGTTGATTATGGTTATTTCAGGATCAAACTTGCGGATATACTTCAAGACTGAACTTACAAAATCTTCTCGGCTATAACATGGGATGCAAACATGCATAACATCCACTTTGCCTGTAGGCGAGCTTGCTTCTGCCTCTCTCATCTTATTTTTGTCAGAATCCAAGGCGAAGACCGAGAAGGCTCCGCTTTCAATCAAGATATCGTAGAGGGGACGGCCTACTTCTCCCAGTCCGAGAACGAGAACTCTCTCCTTTTGCAACATCATTCACTCCGAGAACAAAAGAATATTGCATAGAACATTTTATTTAAATCTAACATGCATCTCGAGATAAGCCGATTGAGGGGCTTAAATGGCTAAGCGTTTAAGAGAATATCTCGCTGAAAGATTTGAAGATTGGGAGCTAAAGGCTCTACCATGCTCCTACGATGTAATAGGCGACATAGCTGTCATCAGAATTCCAGATGTTCTCAAACACAGAGCCGAAGAGATAGCTGAAGCCATCATGCAGATTAACAGTCATGTCAAGACCGTTCTGAATCAAGTCTCCCCCGTCTCGGGTGATTTCCGTTTACGTCGACTCGAGTGGATCATGGGGGAGAAAAAGACGGAGACTATTCATAAGGAGCATGGGTGTCTCTTCAAGG
>CAYTYH010000058.1:0-3818 GCA_964441965.1 Candidatus Woesearchaeota archaeon
CAGGGCTTAATTCCTTAAAATTTGATTTTAAGTAAAAAATAAAAAATAAAAAAATTTTAATAATATTTAATATTAAATATTATTGAAAAAATACTTATTATACTTATTATACTTATTATACTTATTATACTAAAACGAACTAGATGATATGGTAATACAAAATATTATTAATAACATTGAATAATATAATAATATAATAATATAGAATATTATTAATAATATCAGATAATACCCCACTAAACAATGACAACAAAAAGTTTATATATATGTTTACACATAAAAAAATGAAAATGGAAGATGATGTAAAGGTTGGAGTTAATGTTTCTTTATACTATAAGTTATGGAAAAAGTTTCAGGACTATTGTAGAAAGAAGAATAAAACACCTTCTGATGAATTTAACAGATTTATGAAAGATACTCTTGAGAAGGAGGGTGAGTTATGAGAACAAAAATAAAAGATAAAAAATTTATGGCAACAAGTATAACCCTTGAAGATAGACACTTTCAAGTTTTAAGAGAAAAAGGAATTTTCAATTTATCCGCATTTATTAGAAAGAAAATAGATGAAGAATTTTTTAATCCAAATTATATTGAAAAGAAAATTAAATGGCTTAGGGAAGAATTAGAGTTTTATGAAAACAGATTACAAAAATTATTGAAAGAAAAAGAAGAAAAAGAAAGAATTACTCCAGAAATGAGAGAATTTTTTGTTGAAATGCTAAATAAACTTAAAGAAAAGCCAACTTTAATAGAAGAAAAATTTTTGATTACTAAACATAAAGAATTTATTGAAAAGTTTGGCAACATAGATTTTGATACTTTCAAGATAAAATATTTCAAAGTAAAATGGGACGAGCAAGAGCACCAATAGGGGAAACAAAAGAGGAAAAATTCAAAAGAGTTGTTACTTTAAGAGTGAGAAGATTACTTAAAGATTTAAGGTTATTAGGCAATCTTGCAATAAATAAACAGGTTTACTCTTATACAGATGAAGATGTAGATAAAATATTTTCAACAATTGAAAAAGAACTAAAAAGGATAAAAAATTTGTTTTATATAAATTTGGTTAGTGTAGATGATATTTTAAATGAACTTGATGAGAAAAAATGAAACTAAAAAATTTTAAGTATTTAATTCATGAAAGACCATTTGAAGTATTCCTAAAAATAGGAGATAGAAAGCCATACATGTGTAAAATAATTAAAGAATTAAAAATAAATGCATCATTTTCATATATTATAAAGTTAATTAAAGTGTTTGTAGAAGAAGGATTAGTAGAAAAAATAGAGGAAAAAGGCAGGAAAATAAAATATTTGAAACTAACAGATAAAGGAAAAGAATTACACAAGTATCTAAAAGAACTGAATAAAAACATAAAATGGATATAAAGGATACAATAATAGCAATTGTTAGCGTACTACCTTTCGTGATATTTGCGATATTAATATACTTGGTAATAAAGGGGGTGATTTGAAAATGGAAAGGATTGATAAATGGTTTATTACAACAGGGAAAGAAATGATTGAAAATGAAAGAAAAAGATTATTAGAATTAAAAAATAGTAACCCAGAATGGTGGAACTCTTCATGGTCTGATTGGGCAAGAAAACAATTTGGAGATAATTTAATAGAAAAAGATGGAACAATATATCCGTCAGGAGATTTGTTCGATGAACATAAATGTAATGTATGCGGGAGAATACCACCTTTTGATGAAAAAGTAATTGTTATGGAATTTTCTTTTTGTGAAGAATATGGTTGCGGGATGGTTATATGTAAAGAATGTATTAAGAAATTTTATAAAGAAATAAATAAAAAGAAGGGGTTAAAATAAAATGCCAAGCAAAAAGGAATTGAAAAAAATGAAAATGAAACCAGAAAAACTTGATATTGCTATACTGAAGAAGAATGGTGAAATATATGAGCCAGAACAAGACAAGTATAAGGTTATAGGAGGTTAAAAATATGATTAATTCAATACATATAACCATACTCTTATTTGCAATAGCATTTTGTATCGCTATTTGGTACAGGTTAGAAAAAAATTATTCACTACTTGATACAATACTTATATTTTTAATAGTGTTGTTTATTATTTTTGCTATAATAATTGTACCAATATTAATGGCAGGAATAATAAGTACAATTTTCGGCATTTAATGTAATAACTAAAAAATGAAAAGCGATAATCGGGGCAAAATAATTGATGTTAAAGAAACTGCAAATTACATTATTGTAACAGTTGTTAGTAGTTTATTTGGATATGATGTTAAGGTTATTCCAAAACCAAAAAAACAGGAGGTCGATGAAAAAAATGAATAGATTTAAGTTAGAAAGAATAGCTGAAAAGTTAGGATTACCATCCCCAGAATGTGAAAATGAAGAAGATATGTTATATGAATGGGTGATGAAAAATGAATAAAGTGGAGGTGATGAAAAATGATTCGAACAAAAATTAGATGTCCAAAATGTGGGAATAAAATGATACTCTTAAAATGCGAAGACACAGATTCGCCTGATACTTACCGCCTTATATACCTTTGTGACAATTGCATTACCGCCTTATATACCTTTGTGACAATTGTACCATAATGGTTGGATTATTGTTTGGACTTGAGGAAATTATTGCAAAATGATTACCATAATTAAAATGGGTGATAGAACGCTTTACATTTCAGTTGATTTAAGGCTGATTGAGGCAATCAGAAAGAGAAAGAAGGGATTTTTTGAAAATGAAACTCGTAAAAGTTAACGATATTGGGAGCAAAACCCACATTACTGTTGAAGCAGAAGGAAATGAGAAGATTGTAATAGTTGCTGATGGAAGCAAGATTGTTGAATTAAAAGGAACAAACTTGTTGATAAAGGACAGGATGAAAGAAGAAGATGGTAAAGAAATACTATAAAGATGGAAGTTTCGATGAGTATTGCGATAAGTGTGGAGAATTAATCAGACACAGAAATCCAAAATGGTCATTAGATATTGGATGGGTAAAAATTCACAATTGCGAAAAAAATGGGAAACATGCCAGATTATAATGACCTTGAAAGAATAGGTGAAGCATTGTATGAGATAGCAAATAAGTTAGATGAAATTATAAAATTAATGAAAAAGAAAAATGACAATAAAAAAGAATGAACCGATAAACTTAATCATAGAAGAAATAAAAGAAGTTTGTTTTGAAGATGGAGAATTAAATCCTTTTTTAGTTGATGAATGGTTACAAGATTTTATGAGCGAATTAGGAGACAAGTTAAGAGAGATTGGTTTTAAAGTTGAAAAATTTGAATGGAGGTGGGAATAAATGGAACTAAAACAAATAGTCGAATTTAAGTTCAAGATGAGTAAATCGCTTGATATAACAAATGATAAAAAATTAATAAAAGCAATAAAAAGTGTCCAAAAAACAAAATCTCCAAAAATGATAAAATTAAAAGGTTTTGGTTTTATTGAAGTTTTATGGAATGAAAAAATAAAAAATGCTGAAGTTGTATTTTACTTTCCTACAGCAAGCTATGAGGTAGTAGAAAATGGAAATAGAAAAAAGTATTAAAAAAATAGAAGATTCATTAAATAAAATTAAGAAATACAAAGAAATAATAAAAAAAGAAAAAAGCAAATTAAAAATCAAACATCTACGCTCATTAAAGTTATTGAAACTTTATATTTTGCTATACAAAAATTTTAGATATAAGTGGTTTAAAATAGATGAAGCAGTAAAAGTTACTAAAATAAAAAAAGGTAGCATGGTAACGTATCTTGGAAGGTTATATAAGAATAAATTAGTTATGTGGAAAAAAGATAAATGTAATAGGAGG
>CAYTYH010000059.1:0-3044 GCA_964441965.1 Candidatus Woesearchaeota archaeon
ATCTAAAGTACCCGGGATATCTTCATAATGAACTTTAGGTTCTGAGACATTCTCTTGTGCACCTTCTAACTGTGCTTTTGTTTTATCTTTCCTCTTAAATAACCTTGCCCAAAGAGTCATTTTTGTTCTCCTAATGTCACAATTTTTTGTCATTATGGTGGCTTTGTTAACCCCTAACATTCAAAGGTCATTTAATTAAGTTTGATTGATTTGGGCGTACTTTAACGTTTTCCTACTGAATGTATCATCTTTCAAACTCCGGGCGGCAGTTTTACAAGAGAGCTTACATCTTTGCGAAGTATCTAAAAGTACCCAAAACGAGAATTAACCACGAACACCTTTTCATCCAACACAACACCCTCGTTTGTTATCCCTCTCACCTTGGAGCTTCCATCCATTTATAGACGCCTAAAAAGTGGTGTCCAATTTTCAGATTCTCCCCAGAGAATGGATAAGTTGTTATTAGGACATCCGTGTTCAAATACAACCGTTGACTGACAATCACCGTAACCTAAAGGAGCGTTTTTAACAAGTTGAACCCCGTACTCGTATGCGATTTTCTTTGCTTTGGCTCTCTCAAGTGGATCTGAAAATATCCGCGATTTATCACTAAAAGTTTTTGCCGATTCATCAAGAGGATCACATACATGCACTCTTACTGAAAGTTCCAGCTCTTCGAGGGTTTTCTCTATCTTAGCTTGGGATTCTTGGAAACCACATATAGCAATGAAAAACATCTGCAATTTGCCTGTACCTTTGATTTCACCTGGCTCTTCTGACAGCCTTTTCAGGATCTTTCCATGTTCCTTTTCCAGACTTCGAAAATAGTGACATGCAGAATTACCTGTTCCAATAAAATCGTCAATAAAAACAAGAGCAAAGGCTGGTAGTTCCTTTGCTTTTCTGCTCAGTATGTCGGTAATTCTGGTCTGCTCAATTATATTTTCATAATAAATGCCATTTTCATCTGCATAAAGCCTTGCTAAGTAAGCTCCGCTTTTTCCTGGATAATCTAAATAGCTAACTATGATATCTGACCTCTTACGTTTTTTTTCGCTAATTTTCCAAACTAAACCTCGTTTAATTATTCCATGGGCTTCTTTCATTTTGGCTCTGATATTATGAGCAGTATAAAATTTAGTACTTTGCAGAATCCTTAACATAAGCCTTTGATTCTTATTATCTCCAAATTGATTAAGCCACGCCCGTACCTGATCTTCAGTAACGGGCCTTCCTTTGTACGCCCCCCAGTTCCTAACTACATTCATCACTTCTTGCGAGGTAATACGCAGTCTCTCCTCCTCTTCTTTTCGCCTCAAAAACTCATCGGTTTCGGGGAAAGCAATAATTATGTCCCGAACCCCCTTTTCTATTAGCCATTTTTCGAAGAACTCAACCTTACATCTATAATGGGCATTATCCTTTAATACCAGAATCTCACGCCGCTCAAATTCACGAAGCTCAGTTTCTACAGAAGTCTCCAGTAGATCCAATTTTTTTGCTGCTTCTATAATGTGTTCTTTTCTGGCATTTTTGGATTTCCTGATAGCTTCAGCCAGAGATAAAAGTAACTTCCGGCGTCTTGTCCATATTTCTTCAGCACGAACGTCTGCGAGAAAAATCCCATCTTTCCAAAAGTGCTCGAATGCATTAACTTTTGCAGCCTGTAAAGCCTTTTTGGTAGCCTCTTTTATCTCTCTGTGTGTTACATAGCAGTCTCTACGCTCTACCATCGTACTAAAGAGTTCCTTACATATCATCTTTGTAAAATACGGGTTCCCTGCCGTTTCGTCGTATAAACTTAACAGGGCTTTATCTGTAATTTCAAACCACTTCATTACAGGTCTCCGAACAAGGTCTTGGAAATCAGCCCAATGCTGGTTTCTATCAAAATAGTCCACGCGAATGGCTTGAAATTTATTGAGCACATCCCCCTGCCAGTTTATAACCAGCTCCATCTTTTCTCCTCCCACTAAGATGAAGCCAAAAGGTGGCTTCCCGCTTATGCTTCTTATGGTCAAAAAGAACGCATGACCGAGCTCTCCTCTATAAAGGTCAATGGGAAGGTCATCAAATTCATCCAAAATAAAGAGAATTCTAAAATTGGGCGCTATACGAATCACAGAGTCCAAAAAGTCTGTTAGTGGTGATAAAGCACTCTCGAATTTTGGAATGTTTAAATTGGCAAAACGCTTATCAGAATTTCGTATTTCCCTGCACAATCTGTCTCCAAGATTTCTCAGTGTAAGTTCTGGGTTCGGGTTAATATAATCGCCTCCTTCCAAGTAGATAACAAGAAACTCTGAGGGATTGGCCTTCTCTAAACGAGTTTTCAGAGTTTTAACAATAGATGTCTTGCCGACCCGTTTCTGCCCGTATATGAACGCTGAACCAATACTGTTCGGTTTTATGAGTGATTCTAACTGATGTAGAATTTCCCTTCGACCGACAAGATCCTCCTCAGTTGTTACCGGCTCAAGACTATATGGGTCTTCCTTAGCGAGAGCTTCCCAATCTAGATCGGTCCGTTGCGCTTCCAATTGGAAGTCAAATGACTCACTCTGGGTTGTGCCGTCAAAGTTACTCCATGCTATATCCGCTAACACTTCTACACTCTTTTCAGCCTTTACTATTTTACAGGGGATTTCTATTTCAACCGAAGCCGGTGCCGGCTCCAGCCGACCCAGGTATAGTCTATCATTCTTAAGTGGAATTGATGCTACAAGTTGAAGATTGACATCAAATGCATAACCAGTTCCACGATTTCGGACTGTAAAACTTAAATTAAATTCTTTTCCTACAATGTGAAAAGGATATTTTTTTCCTATCTCTTCGATAAATAAATTCCCAGGTTTGCTGGTAGGGCTTGACTTAAAGTGGTTTTCTAACAGCTTTTTAATTTTTTTTGCCAAACCTCCTAGATAATCACAGCTGTACTTAGTACCGTACTCCTGAGCTTCTAAGTAATACTTCTCAAGAATTTCTTTAGCTTTTTCAAAGCGTTGTAACCTTCTCACCTCACTTTCTTTTAGATAGTCTTCAAC
>CAYTYH010000059.1:3054-3805 GCA_964441965.1 Candidatus Woesearchaeota archaeon
GTCTTCAACTGCTCCAAAAACCTCATTCAACCGCACTTCAAGAAGTTTCCTTGGGAGAAAGGGCCACAAAACTGCCTTGGACATTTTTTTATTCAACTTTTGCATAAATTTCTGGCGGAAGTTTGACGACAATTTAAGGTCAACAAAAGAGTCTATTAAGTCGGATAATTCTTTTTCAATTCTGAGTACTGAGTCTTGCAATTTACTTCTCTTTTGATAAGTTTGCTCTTTTGGATCTATGCGAAGCGAAGGATAAATATCATAGGAAAACATTTCATCGAATAGTTTGAAGGCTTTAATGCGGAAATCCTCTTTTTCGAAGGGTTTATCATTGGTATTAAGCAATCTGAGTAGGCAGATCGCAATGAAGCGCTTAACATCTCGGCTGAACTTATCGTTAAATATACCATTTATCGGGTCATTCTTCCACAGATTGTCGTCAATGTTATAGCTTCTCAAAATAGCCTCACAAAAGTGACTAAGAAGGACAGACATCAGAATTGGAACTTTCTCGTGTTTTATTTTTGAAAGGCGTGCGAGCATTTTCTCCAAAACCAAGATTGGCCGGTCATCTGCTAACTCGTAAAGCCCCCTCTGTTTTTTTTCCATTAAGATTCACCTCCCCATCTGGTGCGACATCGTCAAATTTTACTCTTAAAAACTCAGAAAGCTCTATTATATACTGATTTTCTTTTACCTCTCCTCAAATTCAGATTAATAAAGGTTTTTCACCTCCTTTTCATTTTAGTTT
>CAYTYH010000060.1:0-3803 GCA_964441965.1 Candidatus Woesearchaeota archaeon
CCTCCAACCACCCAGCCACCCCAACCCCCCACTCAAACCACCCCACCCCTCCCCAAGCAACAAAAAAGAAACATATAAAAAACCCTCCTCATTCTTCATACAAAAGAAGATGAAACTAAAAGTAAAACTTCTCAAATTATCTGCAGGAAGGCCTATTGTAATTTTAAATAAAAAATTTGCAGAAA
Organism: Candidatus Woesearchaeota archaeon; assembly: GCA_964441965.1. Taxonomy (GTDB): domain Archaea; phylum Nanobdellota; class Nanobdellia; order Pacearchaeales; family GW2011-AR1; genus CAYTYH01. The sequence goes on from CAYTYH010000060.1 coordinate 186, forward strand.
AAGCAAGCATACATGCAGATGACAGAGTCTTCCTCTCAAAAAACAATAAAAAAATTGCGGCAGTAGTTGATATTGCTTCTGGTTTGCTGAAACAAAACGAAGTCATCGTCTCTACAGAAATTTCTTCTTTAATGAAACTAAAAGAGAACAGTTGGGTAGATATTGAACTAACAACAAAACCAGAAAGTTTGGATTTAATAAAAAAGAAAATGGAGTGTAAAATGCTAAATAAAAAAGAGTTAGAAGAAATAATCAAAGATATAGTAAAAAACAGATTAACAGAAGCAGAAATAGCCTATTTTGTTTCTTCAGTTTATAAGTGCGGCATGTCTTTAAAAGAAACAGTAAATATGACAAAAGCAATTGTCGATTCAGGAAAAAAATTAAACTTGAAAGGTAAGGTAATTGACAAACACTCTATTGGAGGAATTCCAGGAAGAACAACCCCAATAATTGTTCCAATATGCTCTTCTCTTGGTTTAAAAATGCCTAAAACATCAAGCAGAGCAATAACTTCTCCTGCAGGAACAGCAGATTCCTTAGAGGTTATATGTAAGGTAGATTTTTCAATTCCTGAAATGAAAAAAATAATTAAAAAGACAAATGCCTGCATGGTATGGGGCGGTTCTTTAAATCTCGCACCAGCTGACGATAAAATTATCCAGGTTGAAAAACTTCTAAATCTTGATCCAGAACCGCAATTGTTAGCGAGCATAATAGCCAAGAAACTTGCGGTAGATGCTAACTGCATTTTAATTGACATTCCTTATGGAAAAAATGCAAAGGTTTCTAAATACAAAGCCAAAAAATTAGAAAAAAAATTCAAAAAATTGGCAAAATATTTCAAAATTAAAATTCTTTGCGATTTAAAAGAAGTGAAAGAGCCTCTTGGTAATGGCATAGGGCCTGCTTTAGAAATGAGAGATGCAATAAAAGTATTAAGAAGAGAAGATTCTTGCCATTTGTTAGAAAAGAGGTCATTAGAGTTATCTGGCAAATTGCTTGAGATGGCTGGAAAAGCAAAAAAAGGTTCTGGTTTTAAATTAGCAAAAAAAATTTTAGATTCAGGTTTAGCATATAAAAAGTTTTTAGAAATAATTCAAGCTCAAAAAGGAAACCTTCACAAATTAAAAAAAGAAGCAAAATATAAATACCCTATAAAAACAAAAATCACTGGCAAGATAAAAGAAATAGAAATACAAAAACTGAACATGCTTGCAAGAATAGCAGGCTGCCCTCTTGACAAATTTGCCGGAATATATCTTCATAAACATCTCAATGAAAAAGTAAAAAAAGGAGATACTATTTTAACAATATACTCAGAATCTAAAAAAGAATTAAAAGAGGCAGTTAAATATTACAAGAAAACCAAACCAATAAAATTTAAGTAATCTTTAAATAAAATTAAAACTTAATTAATAAAAAAGAGGAAAAATGCTAAATATTTTTACTCAACTGAGTTTGCTGATTTTAGCAGTGCTTGCTATCTCTTTTATTGCAAGAATTTTAAAACAACCTCTTATTATTGCCTACATAATAACCGGAATTTTAATCAGCCCTTTTTTTATTTCAGTTATTCCTGAAAATGAAACAGTGCAAACTTTTTCCCAAATGGGAATCGCTTTTCTTTTATTTATGGTTGGCCTGCATCTAAATCCAAAAGTGATTAAAGAGGTCGGTTTTATTTCTGTTGTTGTTGGAACAATTCAAATAATTTCAACAGCAGTGCTTGGTTTTTTTATTGCAATGTTTTTAAATTTTTCAATTATCTCTTCTTTATATATTGCCTTTGCCCTTACTTTTTCTTCCACAATTATTGTAACAAAAATTCTTTCTGACAAATCTGATTTAGAATCTCTTTATGGCAAAATATCTATTGGTATATTGATTTTGCAGGATGTTGTAGTTATCCTTCTCCTCCTTTTTTTATCCTATTTTTCTAAAGGTTTTAATACAGACCTTTCTTTTAATGCAATTTCTTATGGCATCTTAATCTTAGTTTCTCTTGTTTTTCTTAGCATTTATGTTCTTCCGAACATAACAAGATTTGTAGCAAAAAATCAAGAGCTTCTTTTATTGTTCTCAATTGGATGGTGTTTTTTATTATCTGCTTTATTTTTTTATTTTTTCAAAAGCATGGAAGTTGGAGCATTGATTGCTGGAATGTCTCTTTCTCTTTCTCCTTATCACACAGAAATAGCTTCTAAAATAAAACCTCTAAGAGATTTTTTTCTTGTTCTGTTTTTTGTTTTGTTGGGAATGAATCTCCCTCTTAATTCTATCCCATTAATATTAAAGCCAGCATTAATTCTCTCGATTTTTGTCATTTTCTTTAAACTTTTTATTATTCTTGCCTCTCTTGGTGTTGCTGGCTATACTAAAAGAACTGGCTTTTTTACTGGCATCTCTCTAGGACAAATTTCAGAGTTTTCTTTTATTATTGCATCTCTTGCAGTTTCTCTAAACCAGATATCAAAACAAACCTCTGCATTAATAACTTTAACTGGCATTATAACAATTGCCTTTTCAACTTATGCTATGATTTACTCTAATAAACTTTTTTCTTTATTATCCCGTCCACTTTCAATATTTGAAAGAAAGAGAATAAAAGAAAAAAAACTAAAACAAGAGCATTATGAGTTTATTCTTTTTGGCTATAATAGAATTGGTTTTTCATTACTTAAAGCCTTAACTAAACTCAGAAGAAAATATGTTGTTGTTGATTTTAATCCTGAAACAATCAAAAAGCTTGAGAATAAAGGAGTGACATGTATCTATGGAGATGCAGAAGATACAGAATTTTTAGAGGATTTAGGAATAAGCAAAGCAAAACTTGTTATTTCAACTATTCCTGATGCAGAAATCAATTCTCTTATACTCCATAAGATAAGAGAAAAGAATGATAAGGCAATAGTTATCTTGACAGCTCACCAGATTTCTATTGCTTTCAAGTTTTATGAAGAAGGCGCTGATTATGTTATCTTACCCCACTTTCTTGGCGGCCAATATACCTCAAAATTAATAGAAAAATTCAGAACAAATAAAAAAGCTTATGAAAAAGAAAAAATCAAGCAAATAGAGAATTTAAGAGAGAGATTAGAAGAAGGACACGAGCATCCAAAAATAGAACGAGACAAGTCGTAATATTTATAAATATAAATTTGCTTTTATAAAAATAAAAAAGAAAAAAAGAGGATGAAAAATATTCGCTTCACTTTAACAGCATTATGCATATTTATTAGTTTCTTTTATCTTGCAAGTTTTGTTTATGCTTGGGATTTTTATGGCTATACCTACGATATTAATGGCACCCCTTTAAATCACACTTTAATTAATATTACAGTTTGGTCTATGGAAGGTCCAGGAGGTCCTTCTTTAGTTCAATCTTTTTCAAATTATTCAAATGAAAGCGGATGGTTTAATTTTAGTGTTGTAGAAAATATAAGTTGGATGTACAAGCCAATTTTAACTCATACAAATGAAACATCACATATTGTTGATTGGGTAGGAAAATCTCTTCCTATGTTTCCATTTCAGGAGTTTAATGGAACAACAAATATTAAGTTTTACTTAAGTCCTGCAGGAACTATTAATATTACTGCAATCAACAGAACAGGG
>CAYTYH010000061.1:0-3739 GCA_964441965.1 Candidatus Woesearchaeota archaeon
GATATAGCGGATTTAATTGACGATCCAACCATTATTAAACAGATTAGAACAAGCTATTTAAATTTAACTCAGCTTTTGAACAAATTTAATGACACCTCACCTAATACACTTTCATAATCTTCCTTAATATGCTAGAAATAAAAAGAAAACCTATTAAATAAAACCAAAACCAACTGAGGAATCCAAAAAACCTGTAGTTAACCAAAACAGAGGTAAAATAATCATTAAACCACCTAAAAAGAAGGATAAGTGGGAAAAAAGTATATGTCACGCTTCTTGCAGTCAGGTCAAAAGTTTTCGGTATAAATTCTAATTGTTTTTTTTGCAACTCTAACAACTTTTCTGGATGCTCCTTATATTTTTTCATCTCTTCTTGCAAGATTTTTTGCTCTTTTTTCAAATTTTTTAATTCTTCTTGGTCAGTTGCATATTTCTGAATTAAAAGCACTATAAAAGCAATTATAAATATTATTATCAACATTCCAACAAGAGGATTTAAACTTAGTAAATAGCCAGCTGTCGGATCCAAAACAAAATGAACAGGACCTTTAATAAATGGCAGATTCCAAGCAGCAGCTATAATAAAGCTTACCACCATCAACAAAAGCATAATGCTCATTCCCCTCATTTTCTCTTTATTTTAAGAAAAACCATCCTTTTAAATTTAACCAGCAACCTTCTTTAAAATAGGATGCATATCAACAGCATGTTGTTGGGCTATGCTATTATAAAACTGATACATAATCATTACAGCAAGAAGAATAGCTGTTCCAGATGTTATTGCCCCAAGCAAATTAGCTAAGCTTGCCAACAATCCTATTGCTGCTCCTCCCATAACAGTTAAAGGCATAATATATCTTGACAAAACACTCTCTAAAACTCTTTCATCTTTTCTAAAACCAGGAATTTGCAAGCCACTTGCCATAATATTTTTTGCCTGATTCTCAGCATCCATTCCGCTTGTCTTGACCCAAAAGACAGCAAAGATTGTTGAGAAAACCATATAAAAAAGAATATGAGTAATGGCTTGAGGAATAAAAACCCATTGCAAGCTTCCTCTAATTATTGCCTCTACCAAATTGATATGAGAAATCCAAAAAGCAAATCCAGAAACAGCCCTTCCATTAACAAATGTTCCTAAAAAAGTTCCATGCCCCAACCATTCCTGCAATAAACCGCCAAATAATTGCAGGTTAGCAACCAATGCTGCTGTTAAAATAACTGGAATAACAGAAGCATAAAAAAAAGATAAAGGCCATCTTAAACTATAACCCCTTAATCTGTCAAAAGATAAAGGAACCTCTACCTTTAAACTTTGAGCCCATACAACAATCAAGAAAATAACTGCTGTTACTAATAAAACCGCCAATGCAGACAAAGCTTCTGTTGGAGCTTGGTTAATAAATGCTTGAATCATAACTAAAACTTTTCCAGCACATGGCGTTTTTGAAAAATCAATTAGGCAATTTTGTCCTGCTTCATTTATAAACTGGAACATCCCAGTAAACAATCTCCATCCAACTCCTGCTACAATAAATAAACTAACACCAGACCCAAAACCCCATTTACTAACAAGCTCATCCATAAAGACTATTGCAAGACCTCCTAAACACAATTGCAAAATCACAATAAAACCATAACCAGGCATTGCTTGCAACCCTCTCATTAAAACATAAACAATTGCTTCAAATATTATGAAAAAGAAAACAACTAACTTTTGCAGGCCCTGAAAATATTTTTTACCTTCTTCTGTAGTTAGGTCTATATCTAAAATCCCGCTTCCAACTAACAATTGAAGAATAATAGAAGCCATAACTATTGGACCTATACCAAGGCTGATAATAGAGCCAAAATCTGTTCCTAAAATTATAGCTAAATACTGGAATCTTGCTAATGCATTTTTTGCTAAACCATATAAAGGAATGTTTGCAAGAACAAAAAAAGCCACCAAAACAATCAGTGTCCACTTTAGTTTTGTATTAAAACTTAATCTTTTTTCTATCGGCCCTTTAACCTCTGGCAAATTTTGAAGTATGTTTCTTAGCGGCATTTTATGATAAAAAGATTTATATTTATAAATCTAATTTTCTTCTTTTCCCTTGCTTTCTTTTTCAAAACGCGGTTTTAGTTCAATAGCTTTACCACCTGCTTTTTCTATTTTTTCTTTGGCTGACTTAGAAAAAGAATCAGCTTTAATAATAAATTTATCTTTTATATTTCCTTTACCTAAAACTTTGTGTCCCTCTAATAAAATTTCTCCAGGCTTGTAGTTTTTTTGAATCTCGCAAACATTTATTTGTTTTCTCTTTTTCCTCCCTTTCTTTTTCTTTTTACCAAGATAAGGATGGTGATATTTCAAAACATATGTTCTTTTTTGCCCAGCTCTCTTTCCAGTTCCAGCCATGCCTTTTCCCCCTTTATTACCAGAACCCTTATGTTTTTTAGCTGCATATCCATGATATCTGCTTCCCCTCATTCTCCGACTCTTTTTCTTTTTTTTGAGTTTCATTTTACAACATTTTTTTTATTAATTCACAAATTTTTTCATTTTTTCCTAATACTCCTTTAGGATAATGCTCTTTAGTGTTTATCCCTCCACGAGGAGGATGCAATCTGAAAAAAGGTTTTATGCTTGTAATTTTGCCTTTTTTTATTTCTTCTATAATTTTCTCTACATTCATTTTTTTATTCTCAACAGGCTTACCTCTTTTTTGTATTAATTCTTTTAATGTTTCTTCATCTATTTTACCATACGCAACAAAGTTCTCAACTTTTTTTATCATACCTAAAATTTCTTTTTTTTCTGGGAGAACAACACAGGAAAATTTTCTTCTTAACCGCAACCTATAGAGAGTGTTTTCTATTTTTTTGTTTATTCCTACTAACCCTCTAATTCTAATAACAACTATCATTTTAATTTTTTTAATGCATCAATGCATGCTTTAGCTAAATTTATTGTAGTTCTTGTCTGGCCAAAAGTTTGGCTATAAATATCTTTTATTCCAGCCAACTTTAAAATTTTTTTACACTCGTCGCCAACAACTAAACCAGTTCCTTGGGGAGCAGGTATTAGTATAATTTTACTGCTTCCACATTTTCCTTCAACTTTATACGGAATGCTATGCTTCTCTTTACAAGAACAATCAAAACTGCCGCAACCTCTCTTTACTTTTATTATGTTTAGTTTTGCTTTCCTTATAGCTTTCTCTCTAGCAGGAAGAGTTTCTTTTGCCTTTCCAATGCCTATCCCAACATGGCCATTTTCATCTCCCACTACAGCAAGACAGGAAAATGTTGGGACATTTCCTTCTGCAGTTTTCTTTTGAGTTTGCCTCCACACTCTTCTCTTTCCACCACCAAATTTTCCTTTACTCTGTCCTATATTCAATAAATCATGTTTTGGTTTAATAAGAATATCAACAATTTCTGGTTCTAATATTCTATGCTTTTCAAGAATTAAATCAATATCTTTTAATTTTCCTTCTTTAACTAATTTTCCAAGTTTTGTTTTTGGTGACCAGGAACGAACCTCGCTTTCTAATTCTCCTCCTCCTTTTTCCTCCCCTTCACCCACCTTCCCACCTCCACCACTTTTCCCAGCTTTTTCTACACTCTCTTTCTCTACTTTTCCTTCTTCCTTACTTTCCTTTTCCCCTTCTTTCCCTGCACTTTCTTCTACCTTTTCCTTACTTTCCTCTACCTTCTCTTTCTCTTCTTTACTTTTCTCTTCTGCCATTTT
>CAYTYH010000062.1:0-3707 GCA_964441965.1 Candidatus Woesearchaeota archaeon
GTGGGGTGGTGGGTTTTTGTTTTGGGTTTTGTTTGGGTTCTTGTTTTGGGTGGTTGAGTCAAGTTTGAATAAAAAATAAGGCTGATAAAAACTTTTATTAATTTTCAAATGAACACAAATTTTATAAGGGTCATTTGATAGAACAGGAAATGGATAATGAAAGAGAATTAACAAGGGATTTAATTGAAGATGGGTCGCATGAGGACGAGTTTCCTAAAAATGTTGATTCTGGTTTATCTATGTATTTTGAAGAATGCGCGAAATACGAGCCTTTGACTCGGGAGCAGGAAAGAGAGATAGCAAGAGAGATAAGAGATAAGAGAAGAGATTATTTATTATCTTTGCTTAAAATTCCTTATACTTGGGAAAGAGTAGTGGATAGGAAACCTATAACAATTAAAAAATCAAGGTCTAATAAAAATCCGGAATTTAGAGATTTTGATTATGAGAGATGGAGGGTTTTGTATGAAACAAATAAAGGAACAATTGAGAAATTGTTGGAGAGGAACAAGCAAGATTTTGAAGAATATCATCAAACTAGAAGCAGAAAAATAAAGAGAAGAATTATAGAAAGAATAAAAAGGAGAATAGAATCAGGAGCAAGGCTTGTTTATGAGATGCAGTTAGATGCTGTTGATTTGCACGAGCTTGAGAGAATGTTAAGAGAGGAAGAAATTCAGCCAGTTAAGAGAAAGGCTTATGTTTTATTGGGAGTTCCTTTTATGCATGATGGAGATAGTTCTTCTGCTTTAGTTTCTTTAGTTGAAAGATGTATGGAAGATATAAGGAGGAAGGGAGAAGAGTATGCTCGAGCAATTGAAAAATTAGTTAATCCGAATTTGAGACTTGCTGTAAAAATTGCAAAAAAATGGAGAGAAAAAAGTTTTGCAAAAGATGTTCCTCTTTTAGATTTAATACAAGAAGGAAATCTTGGATTGATTGTTGCTGCTGAAAGATTTAATCCAGATGCTAACTCTAAATTTTCAACTTATGCGACTTTTTGGATAAAACAGGCTGTAAACAGGGCTTTAAGTCAAAAGAGGAGTGGCATGGCTGTTAGGGTTCCAGTTTATAAAAGAGATGAATTGACTAGACTAGCAAAAGAAGTGAATTTCCTTATCGGAGCTGGAAAGTTTTCTGTTGAAGAATTAGCTAAGTTAAATGGAAGAAGCATGGAGGAGGTGGAGGGGGATTTGCGTCTTTTAGAGAAGGTTTGTTCAAGTTTGGATCAGCCAATAAGGGAGGAGGGAGATTCTCCTATCTCAAGTCTCATTCCTGATAATAAGGCAAGTAGGCCAGATGAAGAGGCAGAGAAAAAAATTTTGATAGGAATAATAGGAGAACTTATGGATGATTTAACTGAGGAAGAAAGAGAAGTCATTATGGCGAGATTTGGAGTTTTTGGGTATGGGGAACACACATTGGAAGAATATGGGAAGAAGATTGGAAGAACTAGGGAGGCGGTAAGGCAAAGAGAATTAAAGGCTTTGAAAAAATTGAGAAGAATGGTGAGAAGGAGATTGAGAGAAATTTAATTTATACTTAAATAATTCTATTAATTTAGATAGCACAATGAAATTAAACTGCAAAAAAGGGCTTCTGAAAAAACTTAATTAAGCAACACAACATAAAAAAGAGAATATTTTTAAACTCTATAATTTTCTTAATAAAAAATGAGGTTGAATATTTTAATTGGAGGGAAAGCTGGACAAGGAATTAATAAGATAAGCGAGATTGTTTCTTCTATTTTAACAAAGCAAGGATACTTTACTTTTAATTATAGGGATTATCAAAGTTTAATTAGGGGCGGACATAATTTCAACATTCTAAGTTTCTCTGATAAAAGGATAGGAAGTTATGAAAGCAAAGTTGATGGGATTGTTGCTTTAGATGATAACACATTAAAGTTGCATAAAAGCAAGTTAAGAAAAAAAGGTTTTATTATTGACTATAAAGGATTTGAGAAATTTGGGATGAATTTAAATGTTGCTCTTGCAGGTGTTCTATGCTCTGTTTTAGGGATTGACAAAAAAATTTTAGTTCAAGAAGTTAAAGAGCAACTTAATAATGTTGAGGCAATAAAAGCTGCTGAAACCGGCTACTCTTCTGGGGAAAAGAGGTTTGAGTTAAAGAAGTTGGAAAATAAAGTTAAGATAATGACAGGAAGTCAGGCGATAAGCGAGGGAGCAATTAAATCTGGAATTGATTTTTATTTTGCATATCCTATGACCCCTGCCACCCCTGTTTTGCACGAACTTGCAGCAACTCAAAAAAAATTTAAACATAAGGTTTTTCAGCCAGAAAATGAAATAGCGGTAATAAACATGGCTTTAGGCTGTTCTTTTACAGGAAAAAAAGTTATGATTGGAACATCAGGAGGGGGTTTTGATTTAATGTCAGAAGCTTTATCTTTGCAGGGGCAGAGTGAAATCCCTCTTGTTGTTTATCTTGCTTCTCGTCCTGGGCCAGGGACAGGAGTTCCAACTTATAGTATGCAAGGAGATTTAGATGTTGCTTTGAGAGCAGGACACGGAGAGTTTCCAAGAGTTGTTATTGCTCCTGGGGATCCTGTTGAAGCGCAAGAAAAAGTAAATGAAGCTTTTTATTTAGCTGAAAAATTTAGAACTCTTGCGATAATTTTGGCTGACAAGCATTTAGCTGAAAGTGAATTTAGTTTTAATGAAAAACTGAACAGGATTTTGAAAGTTAAAATAAAGAGAGATATTCCTGGAGAAAAAATTGTTAAAGCAAGCAGTTACGAACATGATAAATTTGGGAATACAACTGAAGATGCTGAATTGACAAGAAAGAATGCTGAAAAAAGATTAGAAAAATATGAAAAAATAAAAAAAGAAGCTGAAAAGTTTGAGATGGTAAAAATTTATGGAAACAAAAAAAGCAAGAATCTTGTGATTGGATGGGGTTCGACAAAATGGCAAATTTTAGATGCTATCCAGGATTTAGATTGTAAATTTATGCAAGTTTTATATTTAAAACCCCTCTCCTCTAAAATTAAAACCGAGATGTTAAAAGCAAGAAACATGATTTTAGTAGAGCAAAATGTGACAGGCCAGTTAGGAAGGTTATTAAGAGAGAAAACTGGCTTAAAAATTGAGGAAAAAAACAGGATATTGAAATATGATGCAAGGCCTTTTGCTTCAGATGAGTTAAGGGAAGAGATTAAGAAAAGACTGGTGTAAAAATTTATAAACAAGAGTTTACATATATAAACTATGGTAAATATATATAAACTAAATTTAACAAATTTACAACAAAGAATATTGAGGCTTCTTTTTATAAAAGTTGGTATAAGTTTAAATGCCCATAATATAGCAAAAATCTTGAATGTTTCTCAACCAGCAGTATCTAAAGCCTTACCTTTTATGGAAAAAGAGAATTTAATAAAAGCAGAGAAAGATAAAGAGTCTGGGAGATTTTCAATACAATTGAATAGAGATAATCACAGAGTAATGCAATTAAAAAGAGTAGAGAATCTTAAACTAATCTACGAAACAGGATTGGCAGATTTTTTAGAAAAGGAATTTGCAGGAGCAACAATTATTCTTTTTGGAAGTTATTCAAGAGGTGAAGATACAATAAATTCTGATATAGATATAGCAATTATTGGAAGGAAAGAAAAATTAATAGATTTAAAAAAATTTGAGTCTCTTCTTGAAAGAAAAATAAACATAAATTTTTATGGTTCT
>CAYTYH010000063.1:0-3633 GCA_964441965.1 Candidatus Woesearchaeota archaeon
AAAAATTTGTTTTTAAATCTAACTGAATTTGCTCCAAGTGGGAAAAAGGTTGTTTTTACTATCAAAAAACAAGAAAAAAATAAAAAATGAGCCTGCCAGGATTTGAACCTGGGACCCCCAGCTTTCTTAGGTTAGAACCAACATTTCTTGCGAAATGTTGTCATATAAGACTGGTGCTCTAACCAGGCTGAGCTACAGGCTCATATTTATCTTAAAACTACATAATTTATAAGCTTTTCTTAAATGAAATAGCCACAAAAATTTCCGAAACTTTTTTAAAAGCTCTTTTGTAAATGTTTTTAACTAAATTTAAAAATTTTTGAAAATGAGCGAAGAAGAAACACAAGAACAAACTGAAGAAGAAGCTCAAGAAGAATCAACTGAAGAAACTAGTGAAGAATCAAGCGAAGAATCAACTGGAGAGTCAACAGAAGAAAGCAGTGAAGAAGGAACAGAAGAAACTAGTGAAGAACCACAAGAAGAATCAACTGAAGAGACAACTGAAGAAGAAAGCAGTGAAGAATCAACTGAAGAAACTAATGAGTAAGCTTCTTCATAAACTTTTTTCTTTTTTTCTTTTTTTATATTAAGTAGTTGTTCTCTATGATTAAACTTTTATACCTCTTTTTCTCTATAACTGAATGATAATCGGCTTAGTAGGAAAGCCAAATGTTGGGAAATCAACTTTTTTTAAAGCAGCAACTTTAGCAAATGTAGAAATTGCTCCCTACCCATTTACAACAATTGATGCAAATGAAGGAGTAGCATATGTTAAAGTAGAGTGTCCAGAAAAATTAATAGGAAAAAAATGTTCTCCTAACCATGGTTTTTGCATTGACGGAAATCGTTTTGTTCCAATAAAGTTAGTCGATGTTGCAGGACTTGTTCCAGAAGCACATAAAGGAAAAGGAAGGGGAAATGAGTTTTTAAGTGATTTAAGTGAGGCTGACTGCTTAATTCATGTTGTTGATGTGTCAGGAAGAACTAACGAAAATGGAGAACCAACAGAAAATTATAATGTGATTAAAGATATAGATTTTATAAACAAAGAGATTGAAATGTGGATTAAAGGGATCCTAACAAGAAATTGGCAAACATTAGAAAGAAAGGCAAAACAAACTTCTTTAGTAAAAGAGATATCAGAACAATTAAGTGGCTTAAAAGTTAAAGAAGAAACTGTAAAGGAAATAATTTCAAAGCTTAATTTAGATGAGAAAGGGAATTGGACAGACACTGATTTACTTGACTTTTCAATTCAAATAAGGAAAAAATCAAAACCAATGATAATAGCTGCTAATAAAGCTGATTTGCCAGAAAGTAAGGAAAATATAAAACTTTTAAAAGAAAGATTTCCTGACACCCTAATTATTCCTTGTTCAGCTGATTATGAAATAGCATTGAAAGAAGCTTCAAAATTAGGGCTGATAAATTATATTCCTGGAGATGACTCCTTTTCTATTACAAATCCTGAAAAATTGACAGAAAGTCAAAAAAAAGCTTTAGAAAAAATTGAAGATTATTTGAAAAAATGGAAATCTACAGGAGTCCAAGAATGTTTAAATAAAGCTGTTTTTGAATTTTTAAATTATATTGTAGTTTATCCTGTTGAGAATGAAAATAAATGGACAGATTCAAAAAATAAACTCCTCCCCGACGCCCTCCTCCTTCCCCAAGGAAGCACAGCTCTTGACCTCGCTTTTTCGATTCATACTGATATAGGAAAAAACTTTATGTCAGCAATTGATGCAAAAACAAAAAAAAGATTAGGAAAAGATTCAAAACTTAACAACCATGATATTATTAAGATTTTAACTAAATAACTTTTATTTTTCTTCCCCTGCTTTTTCCCTCCACCTTTTACCCCCTCCTGTTCTTGCATGGTTTTTTAAACCCTTTATTTCTCCAACCATCTCTTTAATTCTTTCAAATTCAAAGAGTTCAAAATATCATTTTTGCTCGCCCACCCCCTCCTCGCCTGAGCAATGCCAAGCTCCATAAATTCAAGATGTTTTGAAAAATGAGAATCTGTATTTATAACAAGCTTAACTTTTCTTTTTATTGCCTCCCTAATATTTAAATCATTCAAATCAAGCCTATCAGGAAAAGCATTGATTTCTAAAGCAATTTTCCTTTCTTTAGCTTTATCAAAAATTTTCTCTAAATCTAAAGCATAAGGCTCTCTCTTCTGAATTATTCTGCCAGTAGGATGGCCAATTATCTTTACATGTTCATTATCCATTGCTTTTAATATTCTTGCTGTCATTTTTTCTTTTGTCATCTTAAAGCCAGAATGTATAGAGGCAGTAACAATATCAAGTTTTTTTAAAACCTCATTTTTTAAAGATAAAGAGCCATCAGCTAAAATATCAACCTCTATTCCTTTTAAAATAACAAAATCATCAAATTTGCGATTTATTTTTTCAATTTCTTTTATTTGCTTCTCTAATCTTTTCTCATTTAAAGCGTGAGCAATCTTCAATTTTCCTCCATGGTCGCAAATTCCTAAATATTTATAACCTAAAGACCTTGCATAATCTGCCATTTCTTCAATACTATTATTTCCATCAGACCAGTTTGTATGAACATGCAAGTCTCCTTTCACCTCGCTATACTTTATAATTTTTGGCAACTTTTTCTTTTGCGCTAATTCAATTTCTCCTCTATCTGTTCTTAACTCAGGCTCTATATAATCTAAACCTAATTTTTTATAAACTTCTTCTTCAGTTTTCCCTGCTATTCTTTTATTTTTCTTAAATAATCCATACTCATTTAACTTGTAACCTTTTTTTATTGCTATCTTCCTTAACTTAATATTATGTTCTTTGTTTCCTGTGAAATATTGTAAAGCAGACCCAAAACTTTCCTCTTTAACTATCCTAACATCAATTTGCAAGTTGTCTTTTGTTATTATTGCAGCCTTTGTCTGCCCTTTTGCCAAAACTCTCTTAACAATTTTCATGCTTGTAAAATGCTCAACAACTGGTTTTGGTTTATCAGTTAATACAAGAATGTCAATATCGCCAATAGTTTCTTTTCTTCTTCTTAAAGAACCAGCAGAAATAGCTTCTTTAACTTCTTTCAAATTTTTAAGTTCGTTTTCAATTTTTCTTGCTATTGGCAAAGCATAACCTAATAAAGTCCTTTTCCCTACTTTTTTAACTAATTCTATTCCTTTCAAAATATTTTCTTCTGTTTTTTCTTTAAAACTTTCAAGCTCTCTTAACTTATGTTTTTCTGCTGCTTTTTTTAATTCTTTTATCGACTTTATTCCTAACTCCTTATATAATCTCAAAGCTTTTTTTGCTCCCAGACCAGGAATTTTCATTAACTCTTCAACACCTTTAGGAATTTTTTTCTTTAATTTTTCATACTCTTTTATTTTTCCTGTCTCTATATACTGAATAATTTTTTTTGCTATTCCTTCTCCTACTCCTGGAATCTCTTCTAAAGCCTCTTTGCCCCCTTTTTTATAAATCTCCCTTACATCTTGTTGCAAATTTTCAATAGACATCGCTGCTTTTCTATAAGCTCTTGGTTTCCATTGAACTCCTTCTAACTCAAGAATATCTGCAATTTTATAAAAAATTTCTGCAACCTCTTTATTCATTCTCTTAAAAAGAAGGAGAAATATTT
>CAYTYH010000064.1:0-3515 GCA_964441965.1 Candidatus Woesearchaeota archaeon
CACCTATAGGTTCAGCTTTCTTACACAAAGTCTCGTATCCTTCAGCTCCACATATTACTTCCTCATCTGGAAATAGCCCACATAATGTAAATGGATTTCCTTCTTTCTTGTATTGATATTTACATCGAAAGCTTATACTATCCATCTATACCTCACCTGCTAGTAAGACTGAGCTAAACATCAAGATATCTTCTTCACAGCTTTTGAGATAATAGAATTGAATCCAGAATCTCTTTGTGTTTGTCTATCCATCTTTTAAAATAGTCAACATCAAAATGAAATGTGTAAAGCGATACAAATGTAGCTCCCAAAGAAGATGTTTCATAATAGTGAGTTACTAATCCAACAGTTATTAGTCCCATCTGATTGTATGATATAGAAACAAAGTACGAGTTATGTAGCTTGATAAATATTAAAGCATTATCTTCATCTATCTTTTCTTCATCTATACCGTATGTCTTGTCTAGATATTCCTTAATAGCAATCACTCGTTGATCATTTAATAAGTCATCTAAAGTAAGATTAACTACATCCCTCATAAATCTCACCTATAGATTCTCAGCTATCCTTCTAAGATGATCTTTATAATCCTGCCATTCGATATAAATGTAGATAAAAATCCAAATAATCCAAGTATACTGAACTATTCTACAGAACTGAATAAATGTATCTCCAAGATCTCCATTTACTGGTACATAATAAGATATTAGTCCAAATAATCCAAATACAAGCTGTGCAAGTATAACTAGAAGAATCGTAAAAGCTATCAACTCATCTTTAACTTCGTACCAATCTATATTTTTGAATCGTTCCTTAACTTCAGACAAGTCTATGTGTTTGAATTTTCTGTTTATTGAAGTATAGTACTTATTTAGCAAATACCAAATAAAATTCAAGTATATTTTATAACCTCGGTACATGATAATCACCATTACAAGATTAAAGCCTAGCTGACAACAATAATGGTTTGACTATTTGACATACTTTATCTATCCACTTTACAACATAATCAACACTTTGTCCATACACTTCAAACGATATACATGAATTATCTTCTTTTCTCCAAGGAAATATGAGTCTAACTCCAACACTATAAGAAAGATCAGACACAACTGAAATAGTCAAATTATCGTTACTCATTACATACTCATAGTAATCATCTGACTCATAATAATCGTAAATATCATACTTGTCCTTTATACGCTTAAAGAGCTGATAAGCATATTCCTCAAGATAATCCACTAGCTCTCCCAGCTACTACACAGATCTGATGGATCTATTATCTTTTCATGAAGTCTACAATAATAGAAGGATTGTCCAGTCTTACGACTAGTTATTAAAATTGAATGTTTACAGGTTAGACATGCTCTAGCTTTCATGTTTCAAGACTCCTAATAATGTACGGACATTTGGAATAGCCCTTCATAGGATAGTAACTATCTATTATATTTAGTATCTCATGTGGTTTTTTAATCTTAGCTATAGATGGACTAAATGAACATGGAGATACTGAACCATCTGGAAATACTGATATTATCTTGTTACCATGACCACACTTCTCTATCTTTCCAATCACAAGAGCTGTACTTTCATCCACATATAAGTCAAATAGTACACTTGAAATTTCAATGGTTCTCTTTAGTTCACTGGCTCTGTAATTTAGCTCATAGAATTTGGGTTGTAAAACATAGAATTTTAGTCCTTCTTTCTTTAGATAATTAAAGACTAAAGGCATGATTCCAAGAGCTATTCTATCCAGTATAAGATAGTTTACTCCTACTTCAAACTTAGACAAATTAGATAAGCTATCTATTGTATCAGCTATGTGTCGTATCGAACCATTAGACTTAACCTTATGATGATCCACCGATACTGATATCAAGTCCACATATTCCAATGATTCAATTACTTCTGAGTTTATTATTGAACCATTGGTAGTGAGAGACACATTCATGTCACAGTGTTTAGCTGTTTTAGCTAGTTTAGTTACTATCTTTGGAAATAGTAGTGGCTCTCCACCACCTATGGCTATCTGTGGAATATTATATTCACTAGCTGCCTTTATTAGATCACAGAACCAATCTACATCTTTCTCTATAGTAGACTTATGAACATAGCAGAATGGACAATTGAAGTTACATTTGGTAGTAAAGTGTATCGATAATACTTCAATCATCATCATCCCATCCTATCTCTACTAACGATTTGTATCCATTATTTCTACACCATTCTTCAAACATATCTATTGAACCACCACTAGATAATGGTGATGATGAACAGATTCTACATATTTTAGCAAATGATCGATATGATGCAACATCTCCATCATGTATCCAGAATTTCAAACACTCATTTGAATCCAAGCTAATCAAAATACTACCTTTTGATATCTCATCTATAAATTGTACTGGAATAAAATTACCATGTATTGACAAAGATGAAATAATCCTTCTAACTTTCTTTGGTAGCTTACTCAATTGTACACCTATAGACTTGCCTCCGTAATCGTTGAATAGCACTAAATCATCTGGAGATACTTTAGCTACTATCTCTGTTATTGATCTTAAAACATACAGAGGAATCTTTGAATAAGTAAGATAGGATGTTCTGATAATTAGAATAAGATCAGTCTCTTCAATAATGTGTTTAATTAAATTCCTAATCTTATCAATATCTTTGATACCAGCATATACTACTATTTCTGAACAGTTAGGATATATCATCTATATAACCCCAATATGCACAATCCTTTACTATATCTTCATACCCATTCTTCTTACACCATTTAAGAAAGTATGTAATAGATCCTCCATCGTTAGGAAATGGTGAAGCTAGAAGTGCTCTAGAAATATCTGCAAATATTTTGTAAGATTTTTCATCTCCATCACTTATAGAGAACTCCACAAAATCATCATCCAGATCTAGAAGTACTGAACCCTTACCTTTTGAAATATATACAGATACTATGTTACCGTATGTTAACCATGGTGGTAGCTTCTTTGATAGATTTTGTGGTAGTTTGTTTATGTCTATTCCAAGATATCTCTCTCCATTTACATCTTTTATTTCAATATCATCTGGATCGATCTCGTAGTATACTCTTTCTTTGTCATAGTCTTCAGCTAAAGGAACTTTAGAATAGGTATAGATATATTCAACTATAGCTAGAACAGAAGCTGTCTCCTCTAGTATCCACTTTATTAAACTCTTTAAATCATCTATATTTTCAAATCCAACCTTTACAACAAGCTCAGAACAGTTTGGATGTATCATTCAAATCTCCTCATCAGCATTACTTCTAAATATTGATCCATCTCTAGATCAAGATCTGGTATATTGCTACTACGAATCATAGCTCGTCCATTATGAATCTCTATCTTATCAATATCCACTTGAAATAGTCTAAGTCTATATTCTTTACCATCTTTACATGGGGTTTCTGAGTACTGATAAATTAATACTGCACATATAGCTATATAGTCTGTGACCTTTAGTATTTTCTTTAACTCTTCTCG
>CAYTYH010000065.1:0-3508 GCA_964441965.1 Candidatus Woesearchaeota archaeon
TTTTTTAATTAATAAACAAGCGTCGGTGGTCCAGTGGTTAAGACAACGGCCTTCCAAGCCGTTTACCCGGGTTCGAATCCCGGCCGACGCATTTCCAAATAAAAATCATAAAAATTTATAAAGACTCTAAAATTCTGAGTATAAGTAAATTTTTCATTGAAGCTTTAAAAATCAGAGAAGAATGGATAAGAAAGAGAATAAAAAAAACTGGTATGATAAATATTACAAACTGCTGTTTATCTTTCCCTTAGCTTTATTAATAATCTCTCTTATTTATTTAGGGCTTTTTTATCAAAAACATGGGGATTTTATTTATAAAGATGTAAGTTTGTCAGGAGGGACAACAATAACTCTTACTTCAAACATAAATCCTGATTTGCTCGAGACAGAATTAAAAAAAGAATACTCTGACATAACCTTTAGAAGATTAACAGACCTCAGAACTGGAAGACCTGTTTCTTTTGTAATAGAATCTTCAGCTTCCCCAGAGCAATTAAAATCAAGTATAGAGAAGATTTTAAATATCCAACTTACAGATGAAAACTCAAGTATAGAATTTACAGGTTCAAGCTTATCCCAAAATTTCTATAAACAGCTGATTATCGCAATAATAATAGCATTCATTCTTATGTCTTTAGTAGTAGCTTTTTCTTTTAAGACTTTTATTCCAAGCATGGCAGTAATCTTGTCAGCTTTTTCAGATATAGTCATGCCACTCGCTCTAATTAATTTGCTTAATATAAGACTATCAGCAGCAGGAATTGCAGCCTTCCTAATGTTAATAGGCTATTCTGTAGATACTGACATACTCTTGACAAGCAGGGTTTTGAAAAAAAGAGAAGGAGCTTTAAATGAGAGAATTTTTAGCGCATTTAAAACTGGAATCACTATGACTCTAACCTCATTAGCAGCAGTTCTTCCAGTTTTCTTTCTTCTCTCAGGATTGCCAGATTCTTTCAGACAAATCTTTTTAATACTGGCGATAGGGCTGAGTGCAGATTTAATTAACACATGGCTTACAAATGCCTCAATAATTAAATGGTATTGTCTCAAGAAAAATATTACTTAAAATGGCAAAACTAACTTTAAGGATTTGGATTTTAATTTTTGTTTTAATATTAGCAATTCTTTCAATAGCGCCATGGAAAGCTCTTGAGTCAGGAGTAATAATCAAATCTGTAGAAAAAAACTCTACAGCATTTGAGGCAGGATTAAGGCCCGGCATGATCATTACAGAAATTAATAATAGGCCTATAAAAAATATGGAAGATTATTCAAAAGCCCTTTCTTCTTTATTCAACACAACCTTCCAACAAAACAAAACAAATTTAACAAAAATCATTATTAAAACAAAAGAAAAAGGAGAATTTATTTTGTTTACAAATGAACTTAGCATAGTTACAGCAAAACTGCCAAAATCAAATCTTAAAACAGGGCTTGATTTATCTGGAGGAGCAAGGGCTTTAGTGAAGCCAGTTAATAAATCTCTTTCCTCTAAAGAACTTGCTGATCTGATTGCAATAACTAATGAGAGATTTAATGTTTATGGAATAGCAGATATAACAATAAGGCCTGTTAAGGACTTAAATGGGGAAAATTATATGTTGGTTGAAATAGCAGGAGCAACTCCTTCTGATTTAAAAGAGTTGGTAGGAAAGCAAGGAAAATTTGAGGCAAAAATTTCTAACAACACTGTTTTTGTCGGTGGAAAAAAAGATATAACTTCTGTCTGTAGAAATGATGCCAGTTGTGCGAGAATTGAATCTTGTTTTCAAATTAGCGAGGGTTATGCATGCAGATTTTCTTTTGTTGTATATTTAAGTGAAGAAGCGGCAAAGAGGCATGCCAATCTTACCGCTCCTTTGAAAACAAATGTAACAAGCTCTGGAAGATATCTTAATGAAACTCTTGACCTTTATGTAGATGATAATTTGGTGGATTCTTTATTAATCTCAGAAGATTTAAAGGGAAGAGTGACAACCCAAATACTTGTTTCTGGTTCAGGCACAGGTCCAACACAAGAAGATGCATATAATAATGCAAAGGAAAATATGAACAAACTACAAACAATACTTATTACAGGAAGCCTTCCTTACAAGCTGGAAATTGTCAAATTAGACACAATCTCTCCTGTGTTAGGTTCACGATTTTTTAAAAATATAATTTACCTTGGCTTGATTGCCTTCTTAGCTGTTTCTTTGATTATTTTTCTCAAATATAGAAAATTAAAAATTGTTTTCTCAGTTATAACTACTATGATTTCAGAAACCCTAATTACTTTAGGTATAGCAGCTTTAATAAAGTGGAATTTAGATGCTCCAAGCATTGCAGGAATTATAGCAGGTTTAGGAACTGGTGTAGATGACCAGATTGTGATTACAGACGAAGCTGTTTTAAATGTTAGAATAGGAATGAGGGAGAGAATAAAAAGAGCTTTTTTTGTTATTTTAACAGCCTTTTTCACAACAATCATGGCGATGTTGCCTTTGTTCTGGGCAGGAGCAGGCATATTAAAAGGTTTTGCTTTAACAACAATTTTGACAATAACAATCGGTATCTTAGTAACAAGGCCTGCCTTTGCAGATATGATAAGAAAAATACAAGAAAGATAAGCCTCTTAAAATGATTGTTGTCAAGATTCTTGGAATTTTAGATATCATAGCAGGCATTTTTTTCTGGCTTTTTTGTTTTTTTCACATTATCCCTAAACCCATAATCATTCTTCTTGCTTTTTATCTTTTAGTAAAAGGCCTCTCTTTTTTATTGTCTTTTGACATAGCAAGCATCTTTGATGTGGTTTTCTCAATAATTATCTTTTTGTCTCTTTCTCTAACAATTCCAAAAGTTATAGTAGTTCTTTTTGTCATTCTTTTAATTCAAAAAGGAATTTTAAGCTTAGTTTCATAGCATTTAAAAACAATCTTTTTTTTATTTTCTAATGTTGCCTAAATATCATTTTTTAGCAGGATTAGCTGTTTTCATTTTTCTTATAATAGTTGGAGTTTCTTTTTTTAATGCAACTCTTTTCCTCTTATCATCTGTTTTAATTGATATCGACCATTATTTTTATTATGTTTGGAAGAAAAAAGACCCAAATCTCTTTAAAGCTTACAAATGGCACATTAAAGTGTCAAGAGAATTAAAAGGCATGCGAAAAAGAAAAAAATACAAGAGAACGGTGCTTGTTTTTCATGGAATTGAATTCTTGCTTTTTCTTTTAATTCTTTCCATTTTCTTTCCAACATTTATCTGGATTTTTTTTGGCTCTATTTTTCATTTACTTCTTGATTTGACAGAATTGTTCTTGCTCCAAGAACCTCTCCATACAAAAATTTTCCCGACAGGTGTTATAATAAAAAATAAAAATAAGCAAGACCTTAAGTATCTTAAATTAGAATGAAGAAAGGCAATTTGACTAATCAAATTTTAAAAAATTCTTTTTGGAATTTTTTAATGATTCTTAGTCATGTTTAAGTTAAGAAAACTCTAAAAATTTAATGAACTGTCT
>CAYTYH010000066.1:0-3497 GCA_964441965.1 Candidatus Woesearchaeota archaeon
ATAATTAATAGCACATGATACAAAAAATACAAAATTTTTCAGATTTTTGAAAAAATTTCTCTTTTGTTTATTTTCATAGACATAGTTTTAGATTTATCAACAGGATTCTTGTTTCCTTCTTTTCGGTTCTTTTTAATTTAGCAATATTAATTGGCTTCTCTGCTGTCATAATTTATAAAACATTCTAAAAGCCACTCGGAAGCCACCCAAAATTTTTACTCCTTGAAAATTCCGCATATCCTTATATTATACCAACAACAAGTTTACATAACAAAACCGAAAGATTTATATATACCTTTTGTATATATTTTTTGTATATACAATAAACAATTAGAAATAAAAAATGGCAGATATTTTTGAAAATACAGTTTTGTGCAAAAACTGCAATACTAAAATGAAAAAAGTTAAACTAATCAGAAATGGGTTTGAAATCCGAGCATTAGTATGTGAAAAGTGCGGTAACAAAATAAACCACCCTGCTGACGAAATAGAATATAAGAAGTTTCTGAATCTAAAGGGAAAAGTATTTAAGGTCAAAATGAGAATAGTTGGTAACAGTTATGCCATATCAATCCCAAAAGAGATAGTGGAGTTTATAAAAGAACAAGAAAAAATTATGAATGATATGGTAAGCTTGTGTTTTGAAGAGGCAAAAAAATTAAAACTAATATTTGGGGAAGATGAAAAGCTATTATAAAGAAGATTATGCTCTTAAATTAAAAAATTCAGAACAACTAAAATGGTAGCAAAACAAGAAGTTAGATTAAAAGTTGTTGAAGCATTACAAGATGATGCATACAAAGGGATTGCAAGAATAGACCCTGAAATAATGAGAAGATTAGGATTAAAAAGAGGAGATATAATTTTAATTAAAGGAAGAAGAGAAACAGTTGCAATTGTAGATAGGGCATATCCAGCTGATATCGGAGAACAAATAATAAGAATTGATGGAATTATAAGAAGAAATGCCAGAACAGGAATAGGAGAGATAGTTTCTATTTCTAAAGCTGAAGTTAAAGAAGCAAAAAGAGTTAATATAGCTCCAGCACAAAAAGGCATTGTGATTCAAGCAGACCCTGAAATATTAAAACAAGGATTATTGGGAAGAGCTGTAATAAAAGGGGATATTGTAGTATTGGGAGGAACAGCAAGAAGAAGAGACATTATGTCTGATATGGATATGTTCGAAGATATTTTTGCAGAGGCTTTGTCTGGATTAGGAGGATTTGGATTTTCAGGCATACAAGCAAGATTTCTTATTGTCTCCACTCAACCAAACCTCCCTTGCATCATAACAGAAAACACAGAATTGGTTTTATCTCCTAAAGCAGTAGAAGTTTCTGAAGAAAAAATCCCAGAAGTTACTTATGAAGATATTGGAGGATTAGATGAAGAATTAAGAAAAATTAGGGAAATGGTAGAACTGCCACTAAAACACCCAGAGATATTTGAAAGACTTGGCATAGAAGCCCCAAAAGGAGTCTTGCTACACGGCCCTCCTGGAACAGGAAAGACCTTGTTGGCGAAAGCAGTTGCAAATGAATCTGAAGCTAATTTTATTTTGATTAATGGCCCTGAACTTATGAGCAAGTTTTATGGTGAGAGTGAAAAAAATTTGAGAGATAAATTTGAAGAAGCATCAAAATCTGCCCCGAGCATCATATTTATTGACGAAATTGATGCCATAGCTCCAAAAAGAGAAGAAAGTTATGGAGAAGTTGAAAGAAGAGTTGTTAGCCAACTATTAACTTTAATGGACGGATTGAAAGCAAGGGGAAAGGTAATTGTAATCGGAGCTACAAACAGGCCAAATGCCATTGACCCTGCTTTAAGAAGACCAGGAAGATTTGATAGAGAAATAGCAATTAATGTTCCAGATAAACAAGGAAGGCTGCAGATTCTTAAGATTCATACAAGAAACATGCCATTAGCAAAAGATGTTAATTTAGAGGAAATTGCCTCAATAACTCACGGTTTTGTTGGAGCAGACCTTGAGAGTTTAGCAAAAGAAGCTGCAATGAATGTTTTAAGAAAAGTTTTGCCAAAAATAAAAATGGATGAAAACGAGGAAATTCCAAAAGAAGTTTTAGAAACATTAAAAGTTACAAGAAAAGATTTTTTAAATGCTTTAAAAAATGTCAGGCCATCTGCAATGAGAGAAGTGCTGGTCGAAACTCCAAATGTCAGATGGAAAGATGTTGGAGGTTTAGAAAAAGTTAAGCAAGAATTAATTGAAGCAGTTGAATGGCCTCTAAAATATCCTGGAGCTTTCACAAAAATGGGAATTAAACCTCCAAGAGGCATCCTTCTTTATGGCCCTCCTGGAACAGGAAAGACCTTGTTGGCGAAAGCAGTTGCAAATGAATCTGAAGCTAATTTTATTCAAGTGAAAGGTCCAGAATTATTGAGTATGTGGGTAGGAAAAAGTGAAGAGGGGGTAAGAAAAGTGTTTGAGAGAGCAAGACAAGTTGCTCCTTGTGTCATATTTTTTGATGAAATTGATGCCCTCGCTGGAAGAAGGGGATTAGAAGCAGGAACAAGAGTAACTGAACAAGTCCTAAATCAATTGCTGGCTGAAATGGATGGCTTAGAAGAGTTGCAAAATGTCATAATTATCGGAGCTACAAACAGACCTGACATGTTAGACCCAGCAATTTTGCGACCAGGAAGATTTGATAGAACGCTTCTTGTCGGCCCTCCTGAAAAAGAAGGAAGGTTAGAGATTCTTAAGATTCATACAAGAAACATGCCATTAGCAAAAGATGTTAATTTAAAAAAACTTGCAGAAACAACAGAGGGTTATGTAGGAGCAGATATAGAAGCCTTATGCAGAGAAGCTGCAATGCTTGCATTAAGGAAAAATAAAAATGCAAAGGAAGTTACTAAGAAAAATTTTGAAGAAGCTATGAAAAAAGTAAAACCAAGCGTCTCAAAAGAATCTTTAGCAAGATACAAAAAAATCGAAGAAGAATATTTAAAATCAGCTAAAGCAGCTTTAGAAAAAAATAATGCCGGCTACCTCGGTTAAAAGTTGAAAAATTTTTAAAACCTGCAACTTACTTAACAATTGCTTCTTTTAAACTTTTTCCAGTTATTTCTTTATAAAGAGAAAGATAACCTTTAGCCAATAGTTCTGTCTTACCAGCTAAAATCTCTAAATTAACATCTCCATTAGCAACTGCATCTTGAAGTGCTTTTTTCAATTCTCCAGAATTCAAAATTTTTATAAACTCTTCTTTAGAAGTAGACAATCTTATATCCTCATCATCAATCTCTCCCCTGCTTGTCACAATTTTGCTATCAATCACTACAGCATTAAAAGTTTCATTTCCGATCTCTAACTCTATTCTTGGATAATTATTTGTAAAAGGAACTTTTTTAAGTTTAGAAGCTCCAATGCTATATAAAACAAAATTTATTTGTTCCTGTCCAACCTCTGTTTTATTTATTTTTTCCAACTTTTCAGAAGAAAAATCCTAAACATTAACATTTTGTAG
>CAYTYH010000067.1:0-3481 GCA_964441965.1 Candidatus Woesearchaeota archaeon
GTTTTCCTTGAATATCGTTTGACTTCATGATTGAAGTCCCAACGAGGAAGGCTTGAGCTCCACATCTCCTTAGAAATCGGATGTCTTCAGCATCTTGTATGCCGCTTTCGCTGACGACTATTTTTCCGTCGCTTGGATGTTTCTCCAAGATGCGTTCTGTAACGTGAAGGTCTACCTTCAGAGTCTTCAAGTCGCGGTTGTTTATCCCAACAATATCAGCATCCGTTCTTATGGCTGAGAGAAACTCTTCCTCAGTATGCGTCTCTAAAAGCACCTCTAAGCCGTTTGAGTGAGCACAATTAATCATTTCTTCCAAGCTTCTCTCACAGTATCCCCGATCGAAGAGCGAATGGATCAATAGCAAAGCATCTGCTCCAGCAGCCGAGGCGGCTTCAATCTGCAATGAGCTTAAAATGATATCTTTCATGAGTATCGGTATGCTTACAAGATCTTTGACTTTCGATATGAAAGTGAGCTGCCCTCCGAAATGTTTAGGCTCAGTCAGGATGGAGATGCCGACGGCTCCTCCGAGCTCCATATCTTTAGCTACTTTTTCCGGTTCGGCGTCCCATCTGATTGAGCCGTGGGACGGCGAAGCAAACTTGATTTCAGATATTACCGGCGCATTTTGACGGTTTAGAATCGCCTCTTTCAAACTAAACGTTGATGAGGATCTTTCTTCGCGGATTTCATAGTATCCTGTTTGAATAGTCTCCATAGCGGTCTTCGCTAAAACATCGAGAAAATCATGCATACTTTTTCTCAAGCTCCTCAAGGACTTCTAAACTTCCCCTTGACGCCTTTATCATCGCCTTCAGTTTTTCATAGGCTGAGCCGCTTTCAATCGACATCGACGCCAATTCAATGCCTTCCTGAAGATTGTCCACCTTGCCGCCTACAAGCAGACCTGCAGCAGCATTAAGCAGCACCATCCTTCTTCGAGGATCATCTGACTCCGTTAATCCATTCAGCAGCTTGAAGGCAAGCTCAACGTTCTCTTCCAAAGAGGGGCTTTGGATCTCTTCAGCTCTGGCGTTTTGGAAACCGAAGTCTCTGGGCTTAATCTCCATCATGCTGACTTCGCCGTCTCGTAGATGGGCCACAGCTGTTTTACCGATGATTGAGATCTCGTCAAGTCCATCTAAACCGTGAACAACCATCGCATTCCGGCATCCAAGCTTAGATAAAACGTGCGCCAAAGGCTCCAAAAGGTCTCGGCTGTAGACACCTAGGAGCTGCGCCGGGGGGCTCGCCGGGTTAGTTAGAGGCCCAAGTATATTGAAGACTGTTCTTATTCCGATTTCTCTTCGAGGTCCAATCGCATGTTTCATGGCTGGATGGAATTTCGGAGCGAACATGAATCCTATTCCAACCTTTTCGATAATCTCCTCCACCTTCTTCGGTTCAAGATCAAGGTTAAGCCCAAACTTTTCTAAGAGATCCGCGCTGCCGCATCTACTTGTAACTGCTCGATTACCATGCTTAGCTACGGGAACCTCAGCCCCCGCGACGACGAGCGCCGTAAGCGTGCTCACATTGAAGGTCTTAATTCTGTCTCCCCCCGTGCCGCACGTGTCGATCAAACATCCGGAGGTCTTCGGGTTAATTCTATAGCAGAATTGTTTCATTGCAACTGCGAAGGCTGAAATCTCATTGATAGTCTGGCCTTTCATCCTTAGCGCTGTTAGGAACGCGCCGATTTGAGCGTCCGTAGCCTTGCCGGACATTATCTCCGTCATGACATTCCATGCTTCATCGTAGGAGAGGTTATTACCCTCAATAATTTTCTTGGTTGCCTCAACGATCATTCCGTTCACCATCCGTTAAGAAAATTCTTTATGATTCGCTTCCCGCTCAGCGTGAGTATCGATTCTGGATGAAACTGAACTCCCTCAATCGGGTATTTACGATGACGAACTCCCATTATCTCCTCATCATCAATCGACTTCGCAGTGACCTCCAAACAGGAAGGGAGAAAATCAGGATCCCCAACGAGCGAATGATACCTGGTAGCCATGAAGGGGTTCTCTACATCCTTGAAGATTCCCTTCCCGTCATGCCTTATCCAACTGGTCTTTCCATGCATCAGCCTACGTGCATGCCTAATTTTCCCGCCAAAAGTTGTTATAATCCCCTGATGCCCTAAGCATACGCCTAAGGTAGGAACTTCAACGCTGAGTCTCCTTAGGATGTCTCTGCAGACTCCGAAGTAGCGGCGTTCCTCTGGGGTTCCCGGACCGGGCGATATCACTATTCGGTCTGGTTTAATTTTTTCGGCTTTATCTACGGTTATTTCATCATTCCTGTAAACGATGCAGTCTGCTCCAAGTTCTTCAAGATATTGAACCAGATTATAGACGAAAGAATCATAATTGTCGATGACAAGAACTTTCATGAAGAAGCCTCCTCCGAGAATTCTAGAGCCTTCATCAAGGCTCGAAGCTTCTGTTCAGTCTCGAACCATTCCTTCTCCGGAACAGAGTCTGCTACTATTCCGGCTCCAGCTTGAATGTAGGCGTGATCATCTCGAGCCACAAGAGTCCTTATCGTTATTGCGAAGTCAGCATTTCCGTTATAGGAAAAGTATCCAACGGCTCCAGCATACGGTCCTCTACGAGTAGGCTCGAGCTCCTCGATGATCTCCATAGCCCTAACCTTAGGGGCGCCGGAGACCGTGCCTGCTGGAAACATCGCCTTCAAAGCATCGTAGCTGCTACAGTCTTTCCTCAACTTGCCTATAACTCTCGAGACTATGTGTTGAACGTGACTGTACTGTTGGATCTTCATGAAATCAGTCACTTTGACGCTCCCGAACTCTGAAACTTTCCCTATATCATTTCTAGCTAAATCGACGAGCATTAGGTGTTCAGCCCGTTCCTTCGGATCTGAGATGAGATCCTTCGACAATCTCATATTCTCCTCTGGATCTTCAACTCTTGGACGGGTACCCGCGATTGGGAAGGTCTCTACTATGCCGTTTTCAACTCTCACCAGCATCTCGGGGCTCGAGCCGACGATTTTCTGGTCGTCCATGCTTAGGAAGTACATGTAAGGCGAGGGGTTAATCCTCATAAGGGCAAGGTAAAATTTCATCAGGTCTCCGTCAATCCTAAATTCGCATCTCTTGGAGAGAACAGATTGGAAGATGTCGCCTGAGTAGATGTACTCCTTCGCCTTCTCAACTCGCTTCTCAAATTGATTCTTTGATAGATTTCTCCTCAAGCGTGTGTAAGATAGAGACAACTCGTCCGCATCGTGGGGCTTCCCTGCGAGTTCAGACAGTTCTTCCAGGCGGCTTTCCGCAGTATAGAAGTAGAAAGCCTCATCTCGGAAGCGATCAAAAATTATTCCATCGTCATATATTCCCATGTGGATATCTGGAAATCTTAGATCATCATCAGCTATTTCGGGAAGCTTCTCCCAATAGCGAATCGCATCATAAGAAATGAAGCCCACAGCGCCGCCGACAAATCTATAATGG
>CAYTYH010000068.1:0-3306 GCA_964441965.1 Candidatus Woesearchaeota archaeon
ATTCTTCCTTCTAAAATCTGTCGGGCAATTGAATATTTTAAAAACGAAAAAAGAGAGGTTGGGGTAGATGAATTACCAGAGGAACTAAAAGAGTATGTTAATTATTTAGCCCTGCGGGCGGAAGCAGAGGATTTTGGAGAAGAAGAGATTGATTGTGAGAGCGAATTCCAAAACTGTTTAAAGGAAATTAAAAAATTGGGCATACAAGAAAAACTTGATACAATCTGCCGAGAAATTAAAACGGCCGAGGAAGAAAATAATTTAGAAAAAGTCCAGGAGTTGGTGCGGCAGTTTAATTTCTATTCTAAATCGCGCCATAATTTAGATACCGCTTAACTATCAATTAATAAGCGAACCATGAAAAAAAAGAAAAATCCAACAACTGGAGAAGGACCAGGAAAAATCTTGCACGAATATCCTGAATTCTGGATAAAAAACAAAAGCACAAAATATAATGCTTCAGACACAACAGCTTTATTTTTAATAGGCTTATCTGAATACTACAAACTAACTAAAGATAGAAAATTTATAGAAAAAAATAAATCTAGCATCATTTCAGCTTTAAACTATATTTTTAGACATCTTAAAAACGGAATTTTTTGGGACGACCCTAATGCAATTAATGCAAACAAATATGCTTTAAGGGCAACATATTGGAGAGATGGCGGCTTAGTAGGAAGACCAAACTTCAGGCTTCACTTTCCAGCTTCATACTTATTATTACAAGCTCAATTAGTAAAAGCTTTAAGAGAAACAGCAAAATTTTCTTCATTTCTAAATCTTCCATATTCAAAAAACGAGTTGAAAAATCACACAAATAAAATTCTAAAAACAATCTTCACTGACTTTTGGAATAAAAAAGAAAATTTGCCAATTGTAGCAAAAGATAAAAGAGGAAATTTAAAAGGAGTTTATTCAGATTTTTTGCACTTTCCTTATTATTTAGAGAAAAAAGACATTCCTACCAAGTATTTAAAATCAATTTCAAAAATATCTTCTTTACTTAAAACAAATTTTGGTTATCTATCCTACTTTCCATATAAACAAAAAAGAGAAAGAGCATGGCTCTGGTATAATGTAATCTGGCCTTGGGAGCAAGCATATATTTTTTCTGTAGGAGAAAAACTAAAAATTAAAGAATTAAAAGAAACATCAAAAAAAGTTTTGCTAGCTTTAAATTCTTTTTCCAATCCTTTTGTTGAATATTTTTATGTTAAAAAGCAAACTCTAGGAAAAGAAAATTTAGAACCTTCTGGCTGCTCTTTACAATTATGGAGTGTTGCCTCTCTTTTCTTTCTCCTTAATTCTTAATTTCATAACCCCTCCTAACTACCCCACCACCCCGTCCCTCGCTATCTATAATTTTAAAAATCTCTAAATACTCAAGCCTATATGAAGATTGTAAAAAGAGCTTTAACTTTCCCTAAAGAATTTACAAAACTGCCTAAACCAATTAAAATCATCTCCTTAGTATCTCTTTTTTATTATTTTGGTTGGGGAATCGCTTCTCCTTTTTTACCAATCTATTTTAAAAAAATCTTGGGAACTTATACAGGTGTTGGTATTGTCATTGGTTTGCTCCCTTTCTTAACAATAATTTGGACTCTTATCATAGGCCCCTTTATTGATAAATTCTCAAAGAAAAAACTAATTTCTTTTGCTTTACTTCTCTACTTGCCCCTTTCTTACTTTCTTCTTTCTTTAAAAACCCTCTTCCACTTCTTTCTTTTTCGTATTTATCATAGTTTAGCTGCAACAACTTTCTGGACTACAACAGAAGCTTCAATTCGAGAACATTCACCAAAGAAAAAAACAGCAAAGTCAATAGCTTTATATGATGTTTCTTATACCATCCCTCTTATTTTAGGACCAATAATTGGAGCTCTTTTAATTGTTAAGCTTGGCTTTAACATTTTTTATTCTGTTTCTATTTTCGCTTTCCTTGCCCTTTTCCCTCTTTCTTTTTTAAGGCGAGAAAAGAAGAAGAAATATAAACTAAGATTAGGAATTTTTAAAGAATTTAAAGACTTTTTTTCTAATAAGCAGCTTGTTAAATTTTCTGTTTTCAATTTTTTTATCATCTTTTGTTTAAGTTTTGTTAACATGTTACTCCCATTATTTCTCTTGAATTTAGGAGCTTCATATCTGCAAATAGGTATTATATATGCTTTGTTTAATTTGCCTGTTCTTTCTGAACTCTATTTTTCTATTTTAGCTGATAAGAAAAATAAAAAATCTCTTTTGTTTATTGGTCTTATTTTTTCTTCTCTCTTTTTCCTAATTTTATTTTTTGTTAAAAGAACAGTTAGCCTTTTTGCTTCTTCTTTTTTACTTTCAATTTCTTTTGCAATTTTAAGGCCTGCTTTAGCAGGACATTTAACTTCTTTAATGAAAAAAGAGATTGTTGGAGAGCTAACAGCAGTTACAAGAAGTTTATGGGGTTTAAGTGAAGCTCTTGGTCCAATAATTGCAGGCCTAATTTCAGACTTTTTTGGTTTAAGATATACTTTTCTACTTGCTTTTTTTATTTTCTTAATTCTTTCCTTTATTTTGCAAAGAATGAGGTTTAGAGAAATCTAATTTAATTATTTCTTCCTCCCCCAACCCCCAACTCTTTATTTATTTTTCTTTAAATCAAAAAGCGTTATTCAGGCTTTTTTATCTCCTCGCTTAACTTTATTATTTCTTCAACACGAAATAAGTTTTCTTAATGAACTTTAATAAATCTGCCTTTAAATTCTTATTTCAATACTCTTCACACTTAACTTCAAAATAGTTTTTTGGATGGTCGCAAGAAGGACATTTCTCTGGAGGCTTTTTTCCTTTGTGCACATATCCACATTTTCTACAAACCCAATAAACCTCTCCCTCTTTTTCAAATATTGTTTTTCCTTTTAATTCTTCTAATAATTTTTTATACCTTTCTTCATGATGTTTTTCTGCTATTGCTATAGCTCTTAATCTAACAGCAACTTCTTTTAAACCTTCTTCTTCAGCAATTTTCGCAAATTCAGGATACATTTTTGTATATTCATAATTCTCACCACTAATTGCAGCTTTTAAATTCTCTTCTGTATCTCCAAGAGTTGTTGGAGTCATTGCCATTACTTTTATCTTATCCAAATTCTTCTTGCTTCTTTTCTTCAATTCACCAATAAGTCTAAACAACCATTTTGCATGCTCTCTTTCATTCTCAGCAGTAACAAGAAAAATTTCAGATATTTTTTCATAACCTTCTTTTTGCGCGATTTTTGCATAAAAAGTATATCTGTTTCTTGCTTGACTCTCTCCAATAAAAGCTTTAGC
>CAYTYH010000069.1:0-3260 GCA_964441965.1 Candidatus Woesearchaeota archaeon
TTGTTTTATCCTTTTATATAGAAGGAAAAATTTGAAGAGAGAACTATCAAATAGAATTAATAAATATGCCAATAGAAATTCCAGAAGCTCTTTCTTCTAATCTAAAGAGCGAGTGAACTAAATGGAAGTAAGCAAGAGAGTATAGAAAAATCTAAAAAAGGAAGTTTTTTGATGGTTTTAGGTTGATGGAAAATGGTAAGAGGATATGTAGAAGAACTTGCCTTAAGATATTTTATGAAAAAAGGATATTTGGTAACTCAAAATATCTGGTTCCAGATTCCAAAAGAAGAAAGTGGGAAAAAAGTTGCGGGGTGGAGTGACATCGATTTATTGGCAATAAATGAAAGAGAGGTTTTAGTAGTGCAGTGTAAAAGTTTTTTGGGTACAGGGGCTGCAGAAAAAGTTTATAGAAATGTGTCTGAATGGTTCGGATATGCTGAAAATTTTATCAGAAATGATGACAGATATAGTAGGTGGTTGAATGGCAAAAGTTTAGAAAAAATATTAGTAGTTGATTGGGGAGTTCGGAAAACTGAAGAAATGTTGAGGGAAGAGGGCATAACTATAATAAAATATGATACAATGTTGAGAGAACTTTTGTCAATATTGAAAAGAGAGATGGATGGAAGGGGGGCGGGGAGGATAGGGAAAGAGGAAGATCCTATAATGAGGTTGCTAGTTAGTATGATTCAGAAGGGCATGATAAGAGAGGATGTTTTTTAAAAGAAAGGGTTAAAAAAGCAGATTTTTTGAAATAAAATTGATGAAGAAAAGGTCATGTAAAAGGAGTAGATTGCAAATTATACAAGAGAAGATTTCATTTTTCTAATTTTTTTGGAGTTTCTTAATTTTTCCTGGACTTTTTGGAAAAGTTCCGGGCTTATAATTGCTTTATGAGTCCCATCAGATTCTTTTCCAGCAAATTTGACTTTTCCTATATAAGTTGTATTTTGGAGCAGTTTTTTAATTCCTCTTGTTGTCATATTGTTTTTCTTAGCAAGTTGGGTTAGAGAGACATTATTATTAAGAAATTCTTCATAAATTTTTCTAACTTGCTCTGCTTCTTGTTCATCTATTATGAGTTGTTTATTTACAAGCTTATATCCTTTTGGAGCTTTTGTTATATGTCTGCCTTTTTTAAAAAGATTCATCATTCCTGTCTTTGTTGCTTTTGATAGAGAGTTTCTGCTTTTCCTGAAAGTGTTGAGGATGTTTCCGTCTATTTTCTCTTTGATATACTCCAAAAATTTTTCTTTTGATTCAGGGGCATAATTATGACATATACTGCATAAGACTATTAAGTTATCAGGGTCATTGCCTCCTTTAGATGCTTTTGGATCAATGGGATGTATTTCCAGCTCTTCTCCTGTAATATCTTGAAAGCTGCATTTTTGGCAGGTAAAATTATATTTTCTCAAAACTTTTTGTTTGAGGTCTTCTGGGATGTTATATTTGTCTTTCATTC
Source organism: Candidatus Woesearchaeota archaeon (assembly GCA_964441965.1). GTDB lineage: Archaea > Nanobdellota > Nanobdellia > Pacearchaeales > GW2011-AR1 > CAYTYH01. Next base: position 1,466 of record CAYTYH010000069.1, read on the forward strand.
TTCTTGGACAAGTTTATTTGCTCTCTCAAATAAATCTTTATCAATTAAAGGAGGGTGATTTCCTTTATAGTATTTTCCTTTATACTTTATTTTGCCAAGATAAATAGGGTTTTTAATTATTTGATATAAAGTAGATTTTGGGATGTCAAATTTTTTGGAGATTTCTTTATAGCTTATGCCTGCTGCCCACATTTCAAAAATTTCTTTCACTTTTGAAGCGTTTTCTGGGTCTGGTATTAGTTTTTTGTTTCTGTATATATAACCGAAAGGAGCCCTATGAATAGCTTCTCCTAACTGAATTTTTCTATCAAAAGCTAATTCCACTCTTTCTTTTATCATCCCTCTTTCTAATTGCGCAAAAACACCTATTATTTGAAAAAAAGCTTCTCCCATAGCAGAGGTTGTATCTATTTGCTCTGTGACAGATGTAAAATTTATCCCTTTTTCTTTTAATTCATCTAAAATTAGAATTAAATCTCTTAATTTTCTTGAAAACCGGTCTATTTTGTAAACAAGGATTATATTAAATTTTTTTTCATTTGCATCTCTCAAAAGAAGTTCTAAAGCTGGCCTTTTTAAAGTTCCTGCAGAATAGCCTGCATCTTTATATATTCTGAAAATTTTCCAATCTCTTGCTTCACAAAAAGATTTGCATCTGTCAATCTGAGCATCTATACTTAAACCTTCTCTTGCCTGCTCTTCTGTGGAAACTCTGGCATAAATTGCAACTTTTTGGTTTTCTTCCTCTTTTTTTGGCATTTTTATATATACTAAGGGTATCTTTTTCCGGTAAGGGTTCCCTTCCAAGACTGATATTGTAGCCTTATTGGAAAAAATATATAAATTTATCGGTTTTTTGGAGGGGGTGGAGGGGTTTGTGGGTTTAGATGAGGGTTTTTATGGCCTTTTTCTTTGAATAAATAAAAGATTACTATTGTCTTTTAAGCAGTTATAGGATTTTTCAAATTTATTGAAGGTTGAATTTTGTGAACTAAGGTAAGGTTTGTGCAAATGCTTCTATTTTTAAATTTTTAATATTAGAATCTGGGGTTGATAAAAAAAGCAATTGGAAAGTTTATCAATTTTGAAAATTTAAGCAAATTAAAATTTGGCAAGATTTTTTATTTTAAAGAGATTTTAGAGAAACTTTTGATTTTTAATGGCGTTTATGAGAGTGTTATGGTAAAAGATTATGTTAGAAAAGAAATTGTGTGAACTAAGGTTAGCTTAGTTCAAATCATTGTTCTAAAAAGAGGTATCAAAAGGGGTATTGAACTTGATGGTTTTGATGGTTTGTGAGTTTATTGAGATATTCCATTAAGAAACATTGAGTGCGGCTCTTGGCATCTTTGGAGGTTTGCTGCAATAATAATTAAGATTGTTTTTAAGATAAGAGGATAATATTGGATTTGTTATTTTTATTAATTGTATCTGGGATAGATCCTTGGCTACTATGCAAACTTGATTTTAGATTTTATATTGGCCACATATTAATCAGCTCAGCATTAGGCCTAGAAAGATATGGGGCTAGTAAAAGTATGGGGTTCCTAAAAAACCTAAAAAAACTTCGTTTAAATATAGGCATTATTTTAATTAATTTTTAAAAATAAAATCGCTTGTTTTGCTGCAGGTATTATGGTATGAAGGATGTTTAAGTGGTTGTTTTTTAGAAAAATTTATTTCAGAAAATCTGTTTGAGAAATAACCCTTTGCACTAAGGTGAGCTTAGTGATTATAGTTGATTTGTGGTTGGTTATTTTTTTATTAGGTATTATTGGAGTTGAGATGTTTAGAA
>CAYTYH010000070.1:0-3196 GCA_964441965.1 Candidatus Woesearchaeota archaeon
GTCTCGTTCTATGGAGAGGGCTTTTATCTTAGAGAATTTACTAGAAGAAATCTCTATTTTTATGATTTAGAAGGGTTGCTTGTTTATTTTTTTATAACTTCAATCAAAATAGAAGTTATCAGCAGGTTTAAAAAGCATACTTCTTTAATTTAGACATGGAACAAAAATTTGGAAAAATAGCTATTATCTCAATTATTATTTTAGGTATAAGTGTGATTGTTACAGCTGGTCTGTTTCTTTTTCCTTATAAGCCGAATCAACCCCCGCAAGCAGACGAAAGCGGTTCAACTCCTCAAGGAATTCAGGATGTTGTTAATGCCAATAATCAGTTTGCTTTTGATTTGTATGATGAATTAGCTAAATCTGAAAATTCTAAAGATAAAAACATTTTTTATTCTCCTTATAGCATTTTTTCAGCTTTGGCAATGACTTATGAAGGAGCTAGAGGAAAAACTGCAGAAGAAATTAAAGCAGTTTTTCATTTTCCTGAAAAGGACATACTAAGGCCGAATTTTGCTGCTATTTACAATCAAATCAATAAAAAAGATAAGAAATATGAATTAAGAACTGGAAATGCTTTGTGGGTTCAGCAAGATTATCCTCTTATTCAAGAATATTCATCTATAGTAGAAAAATATTATGGAGGAAAAGCTGCAAATTTAGATTTTGTTGGAGAAGAGGAAAGAGAAAAATCAAGGCAAACAATTAACAAATTTATCGAAGAACAAACAAACAACAAGATTAAGGAGCTTATTCCTAAAGGAGTTATTGGTCCATTGACAAGATTGATTTTGACAAATGCTATTTATTTTAAGGGGAGGTGGGAGTGGGAGTTTGATAAATCTAAGACAAGAGAGCAAGATTTTAATATTGGAGAGAACAATAAAGTAAAAGTTCCAATGATGTATATGAAGCCAAATAAAGCGAGATTTAATTATGCTAATTTAGATAAATTGCAAATTTTAGAGTTGCCTTATAAAGGAAATGAAGTTTCTATGCTGATTTTACTTCCAAAACAGGGCGAGTTTTTTAATAAAGAAACTGGAAATTTAGAGAGCTTTAATTTTACTCTTGATGATATTGAATTCACAGCTGAAAACTTAGAGAAGTGGAAAAGTCAAATGCGAGAAACAAAATTAGGAGGAATCTATCTTCCTAAATTTGAATTTAATACAAAATATTTTTTAAATGAAAATTTAAAAAATTTAGGAATGCCTACTGCTTTTACTCCTCCTACTGCTTTTACTCCTGAAGAAGCTGATTTTTCAGGAATGACTAAAGTAGAAGAGTTATTTATTGGTTTTGTAATTCATCAAGCTTATGTAAAAGTTGATGAAGAGGGAACAGAAGCAGCTGCTGCAACAGCTGTGGAAATGAAAACTCTTTCGATTGATTGGGAAGAAATATTCAGAGCAGACCATCCTTTTATATTCATAATCCAAGAAAAACAAACTGGAAATATCTTGTTTTTGGGAAAAGTTGTTGACCCAAGATAGTATCTTTAATTTTTAAAAAAGAATATGGAAGAAAAATATGTTTTGGTTTCATTAGAAGATGAAAAAGCTGAAAAGTTAGCTAATATATTAGGAAATAAAACATGCAAAAAAATTTTGAATTTGTTGACTGAAAAAGAAAAATCTGAATCAGAGATAGCTAAAGAACTAGGGATGCCTTTGAATACTGTTGATTATAATATCAAAAAATTGATTAAGGCTGGACTTATCGAAGAAAAAAAGCATTTATGGAGTTCTAAAGGAAAAAGAATTTCTTTTTATAAGGTTTCAAATAAATACATTATAATATCTCCTAAAAAAACATATCAGAGTCAATTAAAAACAATACTTCCTGTTGTTTTTGTTTCTGCTATTTTTACCGCCTTTGTATTATGGTATTCGAGAGCTAAAAATTTTGTTCAAGGAACAGTTCCAAGAACAGAGGAAGCTATGATAACTGGAGCAAAAGAAATTGGAACGCTGCCTCCTAACTTGTTTATATTAAAAAATCCTATTATATGGTTTTTAATTGTTTTATGGATAGGGATTGTTATATATGATATTATCCTTAAAATCTAACAAGAAAATAAGATAATTTGATTTTATTTTGACTAGTTACGAGTTATTTTTAAGCTGTTCCAATTTTTTTAGTTTTATATCTAATTATTATTGTCATTTATTAATTTTATCTACTGTTCTTTATAGAGGCAATTGTAACAGGTTCTTATGGATCCAACAAATAGGAGTTTAATGGTTTTGTTATAGAAATCAAGGGTTTTATTAAAAAATTTAAATAGCTATAATAGTTTAAGCAACCATATATTTAGAATACGCTTTAAAGTTATGCAAGGTTTATTATTTCTTATTTTCCAAACAAGGAGATGCAGTTCTCTTTAATAGGCTTAAACAGAAAGATATAAAAATAAATTTTCTTTTTAAAAAACATGCAAAAAGGTTTTTATTTTTTAATTATGCTTGGTATTTTAGTTATTTTAAATATAGAATTTAGTCTTGGATTAGGATTATCTCCTGCAAAAATCCGGATTAATTATAAGCCAAACACTAATTATACTTTTAATTTTTTAGTTGTTGATGCAAAGCCGAACAGAACTATTTTAATAAATGTCTCTGGAGATTTTGCAGAATATGTCACGCTTGATAAACAAAATTTGACAGGAGGAGGGAGTTTTACACTTAATTTAAGCTTGCCACCAAAAGCTAAAAAGCCCGGTCCAAATAAACTTTCTGTTAGAGTGGGAGAGGTTCCTGAAGAAACAGAAGGAATAGGAGTTGCTGTTAGAGTGGCTGCTGCTATTATAATTGATGTTCCCTATCCTGGAAAATATGCTGAAATCAATTTAAAGGTTCATGATATTAATGAAGGCGAACCACTAAATTTAGAAGTTAATGTTTCTAGTAAAGGAGAAGAAGATATAGATGCTGAAGTTCTAGTAAATATTTACGACGAAGACGAAAACAGATTAGAAACTTTAAATCTTGGAAGAAAAACAGTTAAAAGCCAAACAACTCGTACTTTCAAAAAAATATTTGATACAAAAAACTATGGTGCAGGAAATTATAAAGCAGAGGCTTTGGTTTATTATGATGGGAAAGTAGCAAATCAAAGCAAGTGGTTTAGGATAGGTCATTTATTTGTTGATATAGTTAATTGGACTAAATATTTTGAGCCAGGAAAATTAAAC
>CAYTYH010000071.1:0-3187 GCA_964441965.1 Candidatus Woesearchaeota archaeon
GCTTCAGAATATAGATTTAGATAATTTTACTTATAATGAAATAATCAATCTTAAAAATAGAGCAGATTTTTTCATAAAGAAAGCAGAAATTTCAATAAAAGCAGCAAAAAAATTTGGTATTAAAACGTCTGTTTGTGAAAAAAATCTTGAGTATTCAAAAGAATATTTTGATAGAGGAGAATTCCTGGAAGCTATTTCCTATGCCGGGTACGCTGAGGCTGAAATGAATCGGAAAAGAGATGATTTTAGCAGTGCTGAAAGAAGAAAAGTTCTGTTCGGGACGTTATTTATAATAATAATAGTGTATCATCTGTTATGGGGACTGACGAGATTGGAACCAATGATTAGAGATAAAATTAGACTATTAATATCCATAATAGCGATTTTATTTTTTTTCTCAGGGTTTTTAATTCAGGGCTGGGGTATAGTTTATTTAGCACCGGTGTTTTTTCTATGGGCTGGAATAATAATTTTTTTTAAAGGAAACTTACTTGAAAAATTATTTAGAAGTTCTGTGTTAGCAGGAATTATATGGTTTTTACTTTTTCCTGGTCTTTTTTCCCCGAATCCGTTAAAATACCCTTCATTTATAAAAAGAAGTTTTAATATTAGTGGTATAGTAGAGCCTTCCCATTCACTTGTTAGTGAACTTTCTGATGCTTTTAATAAAGGTCTGCCTCAAGATATTTCGGAAGTCGATAGAGCTATTATGGTGGAATCTTTTGTAGATGAAATTCTAAAAAACAAAACTTATTTTAACTTACTTGGCGTGGTAAAATATGTTCCAACAGTTTCTGAGTTGTTATGCTGGGGCGCTGCCCAGAGTGAAAAAAATCTTCTTGGTGTTTCTATACTGAAAAACCTGGGATATGATAATTGTTATCTTACTTTTGGTTTTCCTTTTGGAAGTTATCCTCATACCTGGATTACTTTGTACGTTGAAAGAAAAAAATTTGAACTGGGAACACCCGATCATTCTTCTAATTATAAGTTGTTTAGCATCGATGAAAAAAAAGTCACATGGATCAAATCACCAGGAAAAGTTTTTACTTCATCTTTATTTATGGATTATCCCGTTAACAGATTAACACCGGTTATTTTTCTGGTGCTTTTTCTTGTCGGATTAGCTTCTACTTACTGGGATGGTTCCTTAAATAAAAAATTAAGTAAGGCTGTAATCCTTTTAATTTTTATTGTAGTTATTTCTTTTATCCTTTTAATATTGTTTAATGTAAATGTATTTTATCATCCTGAGATTTCGGAACTGCAGAACAACATAAAGATCGCAAAAAATCCATTCTTTTATTTGGTATTAGCCTGCTGGATAATGACATTCTTCCTTTCAAGGTTCAGCAAAAAATTATCTAAAAAGGATATATTTTAGTCCTGAAACTCTATTTATGTAAGTTATTTAATATATATTATGTTATTTTTACATATACTTTCCTTGTCCTCGGGCCATCGAATTCGCAGAAGAATATGGATTGCCAGGTGCCAAGAATCATTCTACCGTTTTCTATAAATACTGTTTCAGATTGACCAATTAAACTTGCCTTAATGTGTGCAGCAGCATTTCCTTCCAGATGGGTATAATTATCATTAAAAGGTATAATTTTATTTGTCTCTGAAATTATATCTCTGACAACATTGGGGTCAGCATTTTCATTTATAGTAACAGCAGCAGTTGTATGAGGAACAAAAATATGGCAAACACCAGAATTCACTTTTGATTCATCTATTACTTTCTGGATTTCACTGTCAATATTTTTAAACTCTACTCGTGAACTTGTTTTTACTCTAATTTCTTTTAACATAATATTTTCTCCATAGTAAATTAATAAAGCAGATTTCTGAGACATCAACCAAGGTATAAGATTCAACAGTTCTTTATATTGTTATACTTACAGGCCCATTAAATCCCATTTATTTATTGTATTTTTAATAAGTTGTGTTATTTTTTCTTTAACTTTGTTGTAGTATTCTTCAGCTTTTTTCTTATTGAATTTGAGATAACCCTCACCTTTTTTATAAAGAATTATAGGCGCAGGTGAGGGAAAAGCAGAATAAGTATTATCCAGAATTGTTGTCAAATTTTTTGAATATCTTTCTTTTTTCACCAGTTCAGGATTGATAGCAAGAACCATAGAATTTTCATTTAGCCCAGCATGTCCGCCATCTTCTCCAAATACTTCCAGTGTAACATCTGAGCAGTAAGACCACCAATCAACAACAAGAGTTCTTACCCCTGTTGATCGGGTTATACGTTCACAAACCTCATTTAATATAGACCTGTTTGGTCCGTGTCCATTAAGAACAATTATATTTTTAAATTTTATTTTCTGTAAACCTTTAATAACATCAAAAACATAAGCCCGAAAAGCTTCGGTGGAAACCCCGAAAGAACCAGGGTAGTTATCAAGGGACCTTGTTAATCCGTATGATATGGTTGGAGCAACAAGAGCGTTAACCTCAGGTGCAATATCCTTTGCGAGGGCTTCAGGAATAAGATTATCTGTACCGTTATTGGAAACACCATGAGGTTCAACAGTTCCAATTGCTATTAGAACTGTATTTACTTTTTCAGGAACTATTTCTCTGAATTCCATCCAGTTAAAATCTGTCATATTTCTTGTCCATAATTTATCCTGCTGTGCAAAGATATTTGACAGACTGAATGTCAAAGCAACTGAAATTATGAAAACCCCCAGAATCTGTTTTTTAGTATTTTTATTCATTTTTAAACCTCCAGTGAATATTACAAAATTGAAGTATTATAAATAGTATAACTTACTTTTTAATGCATAAATCTAAAACATAACTGACTACAAAATTACAAATATTCATAAAAATTATCAATCATAAATCTAAATAATTGTCAGTATAGATAATATAATAAATACTTATGTATACAAGCAAAAACATTACATATCAGAAAAAATTAACCCATCAACTAAAGAGTCTTTTAGTTTAATTAAATTTAGAAGCTGTAGTGAGAATAGTTCAGGTAATTTAGTTTTTATAATATCCCGAAATTATGGAATATTCTTGGTAAAAAAGAAGAAGAATTGCACAGGTATAATTTAATACAAATGATATATGGTTAATACCTGGTCTATTTTATATTGTAAATTTTCCTTGACAAATAACAATAAAATAATTATAATTTCACGTTCATAATACATAAGTC
>CAYTYH010000072.1:0-3181 GCA_964441965.1 Candidatus Woesearchaeota archaeon
TTTTTAACCATTGTACTTGAGTAGGGTTATATTTAAATAAAACATCTCCTCTATCATCATTAAATTCCCAAGGTTCTACTATAACAATGTCATTTTCTCTTAACCATAAAGCTCTTCTCAATCTTCCTGGAACTCTGCAATTTCTTGTTTTTCCATCTATACATCTTACAATCATTCTTGAACCTCCTGCTCTCTGTTCTATTATCCCTAATACTTCTTTTCCTTTTGGCAGCCTTACTCTTAATGGTTCTTCATTATTTTTTTCCATATTTTAAGAAGAGGTTAGAGGGTTTATAAATCTTATATTTTCAGATTTCAGAGAGCAAAATATTTTCTTACTAAATCCTCAACTTCTTTACCCTGGTAGCCGAAAAAGAAATAGGTCATATGCTCTTGTGGGCCTTCAAGTCCTCTTCTAAAGCATTTAGCATGGAAACTTTCCCAAATTGGATGAATGAAAACTCCTTTGATTTCTTTGTGTTTCATTATTTCTTCAAAAGCTATTTTATAGGCTTTGACTCTTATTTCTCCCATGGTTAAACCCTTTTCCATTTCCTGCTTTACAAAACTTTCTTATCTTGTTTGGGAAATACTGGAGCCATTCTCCTGCTTCTTTTTCAAGAATTCCTGTCTTTTTTCTTCTGGCACTAAAGGCATATCCTCATAAATTTTGTTTATAACTGTATAGTAGTTAAAACCGGAAGATTTATAAACCTCAATTTCTTATATTTAACATAAAATGGCAACCACTCCAATAGAAAAAATAATGAGAATATTAGAAGGTGGATTAGTAGGGTTAATAGGAGCAGAAGTAGCAACAGCCACAATCCATAGTATCTTTAATAATGAATCTTTTTTGGAGGCCTTAACAAAACAAGAAACAATTTATTTTGCAGGAGCATATGCATTAGCAAGTGCTCTTTATCAAGCAACAGAAGAATTGAGAATGTTAAAAAATTATTGAAAAGAATAAGATAAATAAAATAGAAAAATAAAATGGTTGAACCAATATCCTTAGAAGAGCTTGTTAAAGGTGGAGATTTATCTAAAGAAGCTTGTGAGATACTTACTAAAAAATATTGGATAACAAATGTAAATGAACTATATTGGCGTATTCGTTCGGCGTTAGAAAACGGGAATGAGGAAATAAAAGCTTGCTTTGCAGAAGATTTAGGAATCTCTCCAAATAAGTTGGGTGAATATGCTGAATATCTTAAACATTATGTTTCAGATTCTGTAACCAGTCCCAATATAAGAAAATATCCTCTTGGTTGTCTAATCACAAAAAGAGGGAATTCAGATGGAGAGAACTAGAAAAAACAATAAATTTAAAAATTTCTTTCTCATGTGATTTTTATGTTGACTAATACAGCAGAACAAAAGATTATCTTAATTCAAGCTATTTTTAATATTATTATATGATGGGCAAGCTGTTTTTTCTTGCTTGCTAAATTATCTAAAAACTAAAATTTAAAAGTGCAAAAAACTTAGCTAAAAGATGGAAGGGAAAAATTATGAAGAGGAAATTTTGAAATTTTGGGAAAAAAACAAGATTTATGAAAAAAGCAAAAAGAAAAATGAAAAGGGAAAGGCTTTTTATTTAATGGATGGGCCTCCTTATGCTACAGGCCATATTCATATGGGAACTGCCTTGAACAAAATTCTAAAAGACATTGCTTTGAGAAGTCAAAGATTGCAAGGAAAAAATATTTTTGATAGACCAGGATATGACACACATGGTGTGCCAATTGAATTCCAAATTGAAAAAGAGCTTGGCTTTAAGACAAAAAAAGATATAGAGAATTTTGGGGTAAATAAGTTTATAGAAAAATGTAAAGAATTTGCGGTTAAATTTATAGATGTGATGAATTCTGAGTTTAAAAATCTTGGAGTTTGGATGGATTGGGAAAACCCTTATCTAACTTTCAAACCAGAATATATAGAGGTGATTTGGGATGTATTTAAAGAAGCTCAAAAGAAAAATCTTTTATATTTAGGCAAGTATCCAGTCCATGTTTGTCCAAGATGTGAAACTGCTGTTTCTTATAATGAGATTGAATATGCAAGGATAGAAGATAAAAGCATATATGTAAAATTCAAATTAAAAGATAAAGAAGGCTACCTTTTAATTTGGACCACCACCCCCTGGACCCTCCCTGGAAATACAGGAGTCATGGTTAATCCTGATTTTGATTATGCTGAAGTTGAAGTTGAACTTGATAATAAAAAAGAGGTATGGATTATAGCTAAAGATTTAGTTGAAAAAATAATGAGTGAGTTTGGCTACAAATATGAAATAAAAAAAGTTTTTAAAGGTTCTGAGATGGAAGGCTGGAAATACTTTAATCCTTTGATAGAAAATCTAAATTTAAAAATAGACAAAGAGAAAAATTATAGGGTTGTTTTATCAAGGAGATATGTTAATCTTGAAGAAGGAACTGGCTTAGTCCACACTGCTCCTGGACATGGAAAAGAAGATTATGAAGTTGGAAAAGAATTTGGTTTAGATATGCCTTCTCCAGTATCTATTAATGGCTTGCTGACAAAAGAGGCTGGAAAATATGCAGGGAAAAAAGCAAGAATTGTAGATGATGAGATTATAAAAGATTTAGATGAAGAGGGGATGTTAGCAAGAATAAAACCTTATTCTCATGACTATCCTTTGTGCTGGAGATGTAAGGAACCACTTTTAATGTTAGCCTTGCCTCAATGGTTTTTGAGAATCTCTAAAATTCAAAAAAAATTATTGGAGGAGAGTGAAAAAACAAATTGGATTCCTCCTTGGATGAAGATGAGGATGAAAGCCTGGCTTGAGGGACTTGGGGATTGGCCTGTATCAAGAAAAAGATATTGGGGAACTCCATTGCCGATATGGATTTGTGAAAAATGTAAAGGGGTGGTGGTGGTTGGGGGTATAAAGGAATTAGAAAAATTGTCAGGAAAAAAATTAAAAGAAGTTCATAAACCAGAAATTGATTCTGTGAGTTTTGAATGTAAAAAGTGTAGGGGAAAAATGAAAAGAGTGGAAGAGGTTTTAAGAAGTTAGCTCTCCTCTTTCTTCTCTTACTTCACATTTTATTCCCATTTGTTGGAGAACAAAAGCCACACTTCGAGTTAATTCATAACCATCTTCCCATAAAATCGCTCGAACTCTATTATATATTTCTCTCTTTTTAGAAAG
>CAYTYH010000073.1:0-3119 GCA_964441965.1 Candidatus Woesearchaeota archaeon
AGCTAAAGATAGTTCAATGGTACAAAGATCCTTCTTCATTTTTTAGAGACTTATATCATCAAGAGCCATTTCAATATCAAGCTAGAGTTCTTTCATATCTTCCAGATCTGAAGCTTAGAAGAATTCTTATACTCTCAGCCGCAGGCACTGGAAAGTCGAAGCTTTTAGCTTGTATTGCTCTTTGGTTAGCTCTGGTTTATAGTTACTATCATAAGAAAAAATTCGATGTAGTGATAGTCTCTGGTTCAGCTGAACAGTCTAGATCGCTTTATGAATACTCAGCTGTTCCACTTAAAGAGAATGATATATTTGAAGAAGTAATAGATGGTGATGTTCTGAAGACTATTACAAGATTCAAAACAAAGTCCGTAGTTAGAGCTCTACCATTGTCACTAAAAGCTATTCAAGGTAAGCATGTACCAGCTGTTATAATAGATGAAGCTGCATTAGTAGATGACTTTACAATAAATGACACTTATCGTATAGTTGGTGGATTCAAAGACTCTGTAATTATTTTAAGTGGGACTCCTATGGAGTATACTTCTAAGTTTGTAGAGATGTGGTTAGATAAGAAGACATATCCAGATTACTTTGAGCTTCCAGATGATAAGAGAAAGCCTACTACATGGGCTAGATTCTCATGGTCAGCTATGGATTGTCCTAGATTTACAGAGGAAGAGATAGAAGAAGCTAGAAGGAATCTTACTGAAGAACAGTTTAGAATATTCTGGGAAGGGATTCCATATCCAGTTACTAACACTGTAGTACCTATAGACGATATTAGAAAGTGCTCTATTGGAATACACAAGTTTAGCTATGATCCAAGTAGAAAGAATGGTAAGATTATATTTGGTATAGACTATGGATATAGAGATCTATCTGTTATTGTAGTTGCTAACAAGATTGATGACATGTATAGAATTATTGATGTAGCTGAGTGGAATAGGACTAAGTATGAGAATATTCAGGATTGGATAGAAGCTTATGCCATGAGATACAGACCAGACTATGTATTTGTAGATCTGAATCCTAAAGGAGAGTCTCAGAGAACAGTGGATAGACTACGGATGAAAGGAATAATGACTGAAGCTGTTGATCTAGCTAAGGAACTTGGAACATTACAGGTTAGGATGAAGACTTTGTTTGAGAAAGAGAAGATCTTAGTGCCAGAGGAATTTCAACCACTATTAAATGAGCTTAGACTGTATACATGGGATAAGAGAAAGGGAGATGATAGAGTAACTGCATTGATGCTTTCTCTAAGAGATATAGAGGATAACAAACAGAGTACTGATATCTATTACAAAGTAGCTAGAACAAGGAGAAGACCACTTGTCCTATTCTAGAGATGAGATAGTTACTATCTTAGAGAGGACTCTTAGGGTTCTTATGAGAAAGCTATCTAAATCAGATTCGTTTATTTTTATTTCAATAGGCACTGCTCATGATGTAGTGTTCCTATTGTCTAAATTAAAGAGACTTCTAGAAGATAGTAACTAAGTCAGAATATCACTTGTATAATATCGCTTGTACATTTTAAGTCCATTACTTATACATTTTGAGTCCAGGTATCCAATTTTTCTTTTTTCTTTTTCTTTTCTTATTCGTTTATTCTGCAACAATCTCATATAGGTATGTTGAAATAAAAAAAAATAAAAAAAAAAGATGGTTATTGTTTTGCTAACTGTCTTATTTCTTGTCTTATTGCTTGTTCCATTTCTTTAGGGTTCAATAGTTTGATGTGATGTTTTCGTTCCATTCTTTCGAAATAGAGCTTTAAGAGTAATATCTCATGTTCGGTGTCTAACTTATCATAAGCTCTTGTCTTAAGTCCCCAAAATTTTGGGTATATGTTTCGTTTCAATCCGCCGAAATTTCTTTCTACAAAGTTTCGTTTTGCATGCCAATCAGCTGAATTACAGAAATACACTAGTTTATTGCCTATCCATACATGAGTTTTCTTAAGTTTCGGTATTAGCTGAAGATCTGTTAAAACTATTGATTTGTCTTTAAAGTATCTCTCGAATAGGTATAGTTTATTTACTATATCCTTTTCTTTCTGGCTTGGTAGATATGCCCAATAGGTTGGAGCTTGTTTTTTGTGTTTTCCTATTCTTAAGGTCAAGAAGTAACGTTTTATTGAACGTTTATTATTCCCGAATTGTCTACGGTAGCTTATCTCTGAAATATCCATAAAATATTCAGCATATCTCACCATTAGGATATTCCTGTACTTGACTTTCTTTCGTCTTTTCTTCATGTAGTTTTGCCATTTCCTATCGTTGTTATAGATGTCCAAACCATATTCAACAGCTCGCCTATAAGCTGTTGAACGGTCTACTTTTTTTCCGTATTTCTTAAAGATCTCTTCAGCTATATCGTCGTATGTTAGTTTTTTATTCACAATCCAATCATAGAAGTCTTGTTTTGTTCCGATAAATTTTTTCGGTCTTGCCATTTTATCAATCCTCCTTTTAGTTTCTGATTATATATTATATAGAGCTTAGAATCTCAATCCGATTTTTAACACAAAAATGTATAAAACATACCTAAAGCTTTACGATTTTCGAAGCTCACAAACTCAACATATTAGCTTCCAAATATGCACATATATAAGAACATATTAGCTTTTGTCTACGGTTTTGTATCCAACATACCTATTTAAGATTAACCCAATTTTCCGAATAAATTAATATGCTATTATATATGTGCATATTAGCTTTTAAGATACTAAAGACCACAAGATTGATCTTTTCCCTAGTTTTGGAGTATTTTTTCAGCTTTGCCCCACATTTCTCATGCACAAAATTGAACATATATATAAATTAGTATTATACACAAAAATGTCTAATCTGTTTCTCAACACAATTATATGAGATTGTTTTATTATGCAACATCCTTAATGAGTTTGTTGCATAACCCTAATGCTTTTAAAGAGATTTGTCTAGTTGAGGATTGTGATCTAAAATGTTGAGTAAGAAATATTATAAGGATATAGCTGGGATATTAAGGGTTTCATCTAGTAAGGAAGAAATAGTAAAGCGACTATGTAGATATTTTGAGCTAGATAATCCAAGATTTGATAAAAACAAATTCATAGAAGAAGTTTATGGATACAA
>CAYTYH010000074.1:0-2424 GCA_964441965.1 Candidatus Woesearchaeota archaeon
TATTTGGTGACTATTCTTTTTATCTCATCATTTTCCCCCTTTAAAACAACATCTACTTTAATTTTTTTCTCCTTTAGTCTATCAAAAAGATTGGAAAAAAGCTTAGATTTTTTCTCAAATTCTTCGGCAGATAAACAAATTAAAATTTCTTTTTCTGCATTATTTAGTTTTTCTTTAAGGTAGCTAGAGATATTTGTTCTTCCCCTAACCATTCCAGATAATGCTGTACTTTTTACTGCCTCTAAATTTCCTTTATGCAGAGATTCAAGTTCAGAATATTCTGGCATTTCTTTTAGTTTTGAAAGTGTCTTGATTTTTTCTTTTGCTTTCTCTAATGTTCTGTTTTTTAAATTTTCTATTACTATATTCGGATTTACTGCAAGATATTTTACTGGCTTCCCTAGTTTTATTATTGCAAACCCTTTTTTTTCTAAACCTTCAAGAACATCATAAGTCCTGCTTCTTGGAACCCTGCTTAATTCTGCTATTTCGCCAGCTGATGCAACTCCTTTTCCAAGTAAGGCAAGCCACACTTTGGTTTCATAAGTATTCAAACCAAAAAAATCTTTCACTTTCTTTACTAATCCTTGGTTAATTATCATTTTACCATAAGTTACTACTTCATAAGAAAGAAAGACTTTTTAAATCTTTCTATTATGTCACTTCTTATAAGTTAAAACAAAAGAAAGATTTAAAAAATGTGGAATTTAAGATAAAATATGAATAAAATAGCATTGTATTTGATAAGCCTTTGTTTATTAACTTTTTTGACAGGTTTTACTAGTTGTTACGCTCTTTTTAATCTTCCCTCTCAGGTTGAATATCCTTTTTCATATTTATTCGCAAAAACAACAAATGCTCCAAGCAAAACCCTTTCTCTTAATAATATAAAGTTGTATAATGATAGAGTTGTCATATTTATCGATAATCCTTTAATCGGAAGATATGCTCCAACAGGAAGCATGTTGCCTGTTTTAAATGAAAATACAATTGGAATAAAAATAATTCCTAAAAATGAAGAGGAAATTAAAGTTGGTGATATTATTACTTTTAAAAATTCAAAAGGAGAACTAATAATTCATAGAGTTATTGAAAAAGGAAAAGATGATAGAGGGACTTATTTTATAACAAAAGGAGATAACACAACAATTCCTGATGGAAAAATAAGATTTAAACAAATTAAATTCAAAACAATTATTTTAGTATATTAAATGAAAAGAAAACAACTAGAAATAGATAATATATTAAGAAAAGGGAGGAGAATTTATTTCCATGGCACGCCTGCTGAGAATCTTGAATCAATTTTAAGAGATGTAAAAAGAAAAGAAACTCTTTTTGGGCATTTTTTCTGCATAGGAGATAAAGAAAGGATGATGTCTAGAAAAAAGTTTTATCAAAGATTATTTTCAAGCATATATGTTGCTGTTGGTTATTCAAAACCTACTCCAATCTATAAACCTAAAGAGAAAAGAATTTATGTTGCAAGACCTCCAACTATAATTTGTGTTGTTAGAAAGGAAAGGGGAGATATTGAAAAAAGAGGAAATCCTTGGTTTTCTTTTTACGGAGAAACTTTTCCAGTAGAACATGACCCTCCAATAATACATAAACCCCCAGAAATAGAATCCTATGTTTTTCCTATGTCTACAAATGAGGAAGATTTAAAAAGAATAAATGAAGAATTTAGAAGAAAACATGGAAAGGGAGTTATTGTCAATGAAACAACTACAGCTATCATCTTTTGGACAGAAAGAAATGCCGAGATTATGATAAGAAAGTTAAATGAAGAACTAGAAAATTGCAAGATAGAATAAGTGAGATAAATAAACAAAACAAAGACCAATAATACATCCAGCAGTTATAAAAGGCATGGCAGGATAAAATTTTCCTTTTTTAGCAACAACAAACAAAAAAAGAAGAGAGAGTGTTGAAAAAAGAGGGATAATTAATGCTAACAAACCAAAAACCTGAAAAACAACTCCTGTAAAAATAATTGGAAAAACAACATCTCCTCCCCCAAGAATAGCTAAACTCACTTTTATTTTTTTATTTTTGTATTTTTTTGGGATTTTCTTTTTATATTTTTGCTTTAATAACCTAATTTCCTTTTTTTGCCTTTTACTTAAATAAGGAATAAAAAAACCTGCAAAAACCTTTACTTCATTCATCTGAAACTTTGCCATTTTCTGCATAAATCCAGAATGCCAAACAGCATACATATCATATATGGATATTAGAATTAACAGAAAAATTATTGCCCAGAGATTAAGGAGAGGAACAAAAACAGCAGCAATTCCAGGATAAATAAGTAATTCAGTTAGATTATGAACTATCAAATTTCTTTTAAAAATTTTAAAAAACGCCAGAGGAATTGTTAGAAGCAAAACAAAATACTGGGAATATGGGATAAATTTAGATAACAAA
>CAYTYH010000074.1:2434-3102 GCA_964441965.1 Candidatus Woesearchaeota archaeon
ATAATTTTATAAAAAGCAAGAGGAAGAGAGATAATAAGGGCTATATAAGAAGAATAGGAAGAAAGAAAAGGGATTCTAAAAATAAGCGAGTTAAAAGAGATTCCAAGAGCTATAATCACAATAAAAAAGAACCATATTCTCAAAAAAAGAGTTGCTTTTATTTTCATTAATAAAAAGATTAAAGCGATAGCAATAACAAAAGAAATTATTATGCTTGTCAGAGATATCTCTGCTTCCATTTTTGGCGGCTCCATCCCATAAGGAAGTTGTGGTTTAATGGTTATGTTCTCTTCTGCGCCTGTTGTTTCATTAATTATTGTTTTAGTTTTTGGGGAATAAGAATAGACTACAGCTAAACCAATTAGTTGTGTAATTAAAAACATTGCAAGCAAAATAAGAGTTATTTTAAGATTGTGTTTCATGAAATTAAAAATAAAAATTTGTTTTTAAACTCTTCTTTCTTTTTTTAATTATGAGTGATGTTAGTTTTGAAGAAGCTATGTTTGCTCTTTATTCTGAATTTTTTGATTCATCTTATTGGCCTGATTATAATGAAAGGAAGAAAAGAGGAGAGTTAATAGTTAAATTAGCTAAAGAAGCGTTTGAAAGAGGGTTAAATAAGATTATAGATTTTATAAGTTTGTCAGAGCAGATTTATGTGGGCGGGG
>CAYTYH010000075.1:0-2809 GCA_964441965.1 Candidatus Woesearchaeota archaeon
ATAGAAGTGAAAGTTGGGTTTGAACAAGTCAAGTCAGTGATAGCAGCTGGAGGAGTAGTGTCAGCTGGTGGTGGAGGAGGGATAAAACCTCCGCCGCCACCAGTAACTGGAACTTCCTCTTCAGTGGTTGTTGCCTCAGTAGTGGTTGCTATCTCTTCGGTTGTGGTGGCTACCTCCTCTGTGGTGGTAGCAACTTCTTTTTCTAATTCCTCTTCTGGCTCGGGCTTAACTGGAGTAAGAAAAATTTCTTCTATCCTCTTTTGGATCTGTAAGAGTTTCTCTCTAATCTCTGCTATCTCTCTTTTTATTATAAAGAGAAAAATCTCTTTTTGAAGCTTTGCTAGTTCTCTGGCTAAGGATTGTAATTTTAACTCTATCGATTTTAAAATTTCAGATTGGGAGTTAGTTTTATTTAAATTTAACCCTTGTTTTATCTCTGATGTTTGAGCATTGATAAAAAAGAGAGGGCTCAAAATAAGGAAGTTTAATATTAAAATGGGAATAATGATTTTCATAAAATTAGATTAAAGGTTTATTGGGAGTCCGTGGTAGTTGCCGAGTCCGTAATAACTGGGGGCTCAACGGTACATCCCTCGTCTACTTGACCGTCGCAGTTATTATCTACTCCATCATTGCAAATTTCCTCGACAGGTTCAATAGCCCCCTGACATTCGCTCCAAACTCCATTTTGGCAAGTTTGGGTACCAAATTGGCAAGCGCCAACATCCGATGAGCCACATTGCTGAGTTAAGTTTTCATCTATTTGGCCATCGCAATCATTGTCTTGGCCATCGCAAATTTCTTCAGAGGGCTGACAGACAGGCTCAGTGCTAGTTGTCTCTTGAGCAGTTGTTGTGGTGTCAGTAGTTGTTGCTTTTCCTGAACTAGTCGAAGGAGTGGTGGTGGCTTCGGTGGTAGTGGCCGCCTCAGTAGTAGTTGTAGTTTGGGAAGTAGTTGTGGCCTGAGTGGTAGTGGTTGTTGTGGCAACAGTCGTAGTTGTAGTCTCTGGGATAGTAGTGGTTACTCCTGAAGTAGTCTGTTGCCAAGTAGTGACGGTTTCTTCAGCAGTTTGGGAAATTACCTCACCTTTAGAGCAGTCAATGGGTGTTGAACTTAAACTACCCTCATCGCTTACCGTTACCTTGAAGCACTTTCCGCTCGGGGAGCGCAAAATCATACTATTCTGGACTTCAAGCTCTTTGACGATTAATTTATCAACAATTAGATGGGTAAAAGATAACACTCCATCTCGGATGGTCGCTCCAACTGAGCTGAAGAAATTCAAAATAGAAGTTTGGAGATTATCAAAGAATCCTTTATCTTCTTCGTCACTTAGAGAATCGGCAAGTTCTTGCAAATCAATCTCTACTGAACCATCGGAATCAAGTTTAAGAGGGAATTCAGGAACCACAAATCCTTTACCTTGGTCCTCCTCATCGGCAATACTTGGCCATTTTTCATAATCAAATCGGGGAGCAGTAAGTCGATAAGACACCTCACAAGGCTGATTTCCAAAGATAATCAACCTGTTGTTGGCAGGATCTTTCTTGTAGGACACCTCTGCATTTTCTTCTGAAGAGAGAAGAACCACTAAATTTTCCATATTTTCACCCCAATCAACTACTCGGCTGAAGATCCACAAATCAGATCCTTCTTTCAAATTATTAAAATCGATAATATAGGTGAAAAGCGATGGATAGGAGGTTTGTTGGAGTTTGACTACACCAGTTATCTCCTCTTTTACCCCTCCAGCCATGCTTGGCATATAAGTGATGTAAGTGGTGCCACCAATATTGTATTTAGGATCAACCGTTCCAGCATCAAGCTTACCGGTGCCATCTCCAATATAGACAGTTCCCGATCCAGCATCAAGAGTAATATCTGCACTGGTGGCTGTTTGAATGGTTAAAGCACTGGTATTAGCAACACTAAACGAAACGTAATTTGAAGCATCATAACCTAATCGTAATTGCTCAGTTGTGGCCAAGGAGTGTAATTGGGCTCCGGGAGTAGTAGTGCCTACCCCGAGCCTCCCAGCATCTGTAACTACTACATTAGAGGCATTATTAGCATAGATGTAAGTTCCAGCATCACTCCATTGACCGGTGACAAACGGACTCCCATTTTCATACAAAGTACCAGTAAAGTTAATATCGCCTGCAACATCAAGAGTGTATCCCGGATTCGTCGTCCCGATACCGACCTTACCGTCTGATTTTACATAAATTACTGTACCGCCATTCTGTCTGATAGAAAGATTTTGACTATCGATAAATAAGTCTTTCCATGCGCCACCTGTCCTATCATAGACAGTAATATTTCCTCTATTATTTCCAGTATCATAGAACATTTCTATTCCTGTACCACTTGCCGGATTAGTAATTGCCGTTGATCTAATTGTCCCAGCCGTATCAAGTTTAGTAGCTGGCGTCGTCGTTCCGATGCCGACGTTGCCGTTGGCGCCTAAAACTAGTTGGTTGGTGTTGCTACCGGTAGTTAAAGTGGTGGTGGCTGTGCCAGTGAGGGTGACGGCGCCGACTGAAGAAACTGAGACATCTAATTTGTTTGAAGAATCATACCTAACTGAGAGTTGAGGTTGGAAGGAAGAGGTGATTTGAAGAGGACCAGCGAAAGTTGAAGTGGAAGTTCCAAAAACGGTCAGGGTGCCTCCGACAATCTGGGAGCCAGTGGTGGTGGCATTTCCTGTGTGATGATGGTGTTGCCGGCTAGAGAGATTGTTGAAGTGGCAGCTAACGAGATGTTGCCTGATGAATCAATGGCTAATCTGGCGGTTTGACCTTGATAGAAG
>CAYTYH010000075.1:2819-3095 GCA_964441965.1 Candidatus Woesearchaeota archaeon
ACTCAAAGTACCATCAAGAGCCGTCGTCCCGTTTACACTGAGCGTAGCCGAAGGCGAAGTCGAAGCAATGCCGACTTTGCCCATAAAAGTGGAGGTGGCAGTGGCTTGGAGTTGGCCAGTGATGGTGGTGTCGCCGGTTAAACCGATGTTGCCTGATGAGTCGATGGCTAATCTGGCAGTTTGACCTTGATATAAGGTGAAAGAGGAAGTGGTGGCAAATTTTTGAGTTAAGTTGCCAGCGGAACTTAAAAGAATATCTCCCGAAGTGTCGGTTTT
>CAYTYH010000076.1:0-3072 GCA_964441965.1 Candidatus Woesearchaeota archaeon
AAAAGAAAATAGGTTTTTCAGGATTTACAGTAAAAGGGGTTATAACCAATTTTATAGACGTAAATAAAAACATCTTTAAAAATCTAAAGGAGTTAGATGTTTCTACAATTTTGTTTGTTGTCCAGTGGATTCTTCTGTTTGTTGTTGCATTGATTTTTTATATTAAATTTTTAAAAACAAAGAAAAAAGAGAAGGGTGAGGAAAAGATTGAAATGAAGAGGAAAAAAGGTGGGGGCAAATCTCATACAGATTTAGATGATTTATATGAGCTATTAAAAGAAAAAAAAGCTTTGAAAATTCCAGTAATTGCAAAAAGTTTTAATATAGATAAAGAAAAGGCATTTGAGTGGTGCAAAATTCTTGAAGAAAATAATCTTGTAAACATAAATTTTCCCCCTTTCTCTGAACCAGAGGTGGTAATAAAAGAAAATGGTTAAAGAAGAGGTTAGGAAGAAAAAAGAGATAGAAGAAGAAAGAAAAGCAAGAGAAGGAGAGAAAGAGAAGGAGGGGTGGGAAAAAGAGGGGGAAAAGAAAGAAGAGGGAGAAAAAAAGCAAGAAAAAGTAGGGGAAAAAAGAGAAGGAAAAGAAGAAAAGAAAAAAGGAATAAAAGGGACTGGGACTGAAGGGAAACTTCTTGAGAGGTATAAGTTAAATGTAGATAATGCTGTAACAGAGGTAAATATTGAAAGAACTGGAGAAGGAATTATTTATAACCTTTCTCTTCCTGAAATTGGCATAGGAACTCAAGTTTTATTAGAAGAAATAAGAAAAGAGCTTGTTTCTACTTCTACTATAAATTTAGGAGAGCTAAATGATATTAAAACTATAGCTAGAATGAAGAAATCATTTATAGAGCAAACAACTAAGTTGTTGAGAGAGAAAGTTCCTACAATAAGCACTGAGGCTGAAAAATTTTTAGTCGGAATGCTAATACAAGAAATGTTGGGGTTGGGAAAAATTGAATTTTTATTAAATGATCCGCAATTAGAGGAGATAGTTATTATTTCAAGTAAAGAGCCAGTAAGAGTTTATCATAAAAAATATGGCTGGCTTAAAACAAATATTAAAATAGAAAAAGAGGATGATATTAATAATTACGCTAATATAATCGCAAGAAGAGTTGGAAGGCAGATCAATGTCTTGACTCCTCTGCTGGATGCTCATCTTATCACAGGAGATAGAGCAAATGCTGTTTTATTCCCAATTGCAACTAAAGGAAATACTATTACTATTAGAAAATTTGCAAGAGACCCTTGGACAATAATTGACTTGATAAACAATAAGACAGTGAGTTTAGAAGTAGCATGCCTTCTATGGTTGGCAATAGAATATGAGATGAATGTTCTAATCTCTGGCGGAACAGCTTCTGGAAAAACAGTTTTTTTGAATGCTTGCATGCCTTTCATCCCTCCAAATCAGAGAATCATAAGCATAGAAGATACAAGAGAATTGATACTTCCAGAATTTTTATACTGGTGCCCTCTTGTCACAAGAACTCCGAACCCAGAAGGAAAAGGGGAAGTTAGTATGCTTGATTTATTAGTTAACAGTTTAAGAATGAGGCCTGACAGAATTATTCTTGGTGAGATGAGAAGGCAAAAAGAGGCTGAAGTTTTATTTGAGGCAATGCATACGGGTCATTCGGTATATGCAACCCTTCATGCTGATACTGCTTCAGAAACAATCTCAAGACTAACAAATCCTCCATTAAATGTTCCTCCAAATTTATTAAAAGCAGTCAATTTGAATGTAGTAATGTTCCGTGACAGAAGAAAAGGGGTGAGAAGAGTTTATCAGGTTGCAGAATTTGTTCCAGAAAAAGGAAAAGTTAGCCCCAATATTCTCTATAGGTGGGTTCCTGAAAAAGATGAAGTTATAAAGCATAATGAAAGTGTTGCCTTTTTAGAAGATTTAAGTAGAAATACAGGAATGTCACAGGCAGAAATAAAGAAAGATTTAGAAAACAAGAAAAAAATTCTCTTGTGGCTAATTAAAAATAAATTAAGAAGTTTAAAAGATATTGGAAAAGTGATAAATCTTTATTACATTAATCCGAATCTTCTTGCGCAAATTATGAAGAAAAACAATATTAAAGAGTTGCAATAGAAAAAATTTATTTTAAAATGCAGTTTAGAATCCCATTTACATTTTCAAGTCCAGAAGTTCTGAAAAACAAAGTCAAGCATTTTTCAAAGCTTTTTGCAAGAGGGAGGCATGAAAAATTAAAAGAGTATCTTAGAAATCTTGATGTAAACCTTTCTCCTGCAGAATATCTCGGCATATGCTTTAGAACTTTTCTTTTTAATTTTTTTATTATCCTTATAATCGCAACTTCTATATTGGGATTATTAAAAATTAAAAATTTTTATGTGTATGGTTTGGGGATTTCCTTGCTTTTTTCATTTTTTGTTTTTTTTAGTCAGAGAAATTATCCAAGAGTTTATAATTTAAAGAAAACTAGAGATATAGAAAAAAATTTAATGCCTGCATTACAAGACATGCTAGTGCAGTTAGAATCAGGGGTCCCTATTTTTGAAATACTGGTTAACATTTCAAATGCTGGTTATGGCTTTATAAGTTATGAGTTTAAAAAAGCAGTTCGTGAAATTAATTCTGGCATCTCACATATAGACGCTTTAGAACACTTGGTAAAAAGGAACAGTTCTCCATATTTTAAAAGAGTTTTATGGCAATTGAGTAATGGTTTGCGTTCTGGGAGTGATATGGGGATTGTGATAAAAGACAGCATTAATAATCTTGCGAAAGAGCAGGCAATCCAAATTCAAAGTTATGGTTCTAAATTAAATCCTCTTGTAATGTTTTATATGCTGGCAACTGTGATTTTACCTTCATTAGGGCTAACTTTCTTAACAATAATTGCTTCTATGCTTGGATTATCTGGAAAATTAATTCAGTTGTTATTCGTGGCTATTTTTGTCTTTGTTGTTTTAATTCAGATTATGTTCCTTGGCTTAATTAAAATGAGGAGGCCTAGTTTACTATGAATGTTGCTAAATTTTTACCACAAAAATTATGGAGAGATTATAAAAGAAATATTTTGAATGCTGGAAT
>CAYTYH010000077.1:0-3009 GCA_964441965.1 Candidatus Woesearchaeota archaeon
AGCAATTCAGGATTGGAGCCATTAGTGTCTATTTTTATATTATATCCTAATCTTTTAATTTTATCGAGAAATTCAGGCAAATCAGAATTTATTAATGGCTCACCTCCAGTAATACACACACCATCTAAATACTTCTTTCTTGTTTTTAAAAATTCTAAGACCTCTTCCTCTTTATAACCTACAACTGCTTTTTCAGGCAAAACCAATTCAGGATTATGGCAAAAACCACATCTAAAATTACACCCAAATAAAAAAACAGTGCAAGCTACTTTTCCAGGATAGTCAATTAAGCTCAACTTTTGTAAATCAGCTATCTGCATCTTACCCAATAACCTGCCTTATCTGTGCTTGTTGTGGTGGTATCTGAATTGTTTTTTTAATCTCTTTATCCTCACTTATAGATTCCTCTTCTGTTTTCTTTTCTGCTACTTCAAAATTCTTTCTATCTTTAAACTCCTCAGCCTTGCCTTCATTCCACTGACTAACTGGCCTCAAATAACCTACAACTCTACTATAAACTTCGCATTTTGTTTTCATTTTATCATAACCTCCTCTTTTACTTTTTCTTCAGGAATTAACTCACATATAGGACAATACTCATGCTCACCTTCAATATAGCCGTGTATTGGACAAATAGAAAAAGTTGGTGTTATTGTAAAATATGGAAGAGAAAAATTTTCAGCTATCTTTCTAACCAACATTTTAACCCCTTCTTTTTCTAATCTCTCCCCAACATAGGCATGGAAAACAGTTCCACCAGTATATTTGACTTGTAAAGGATCCTGTAATTCTAATGCAAGAAATAAATCATCTGTGAAATTAACTGGCAAGTGGGTAGAATTAGTATAATAAGGTTTTGCTCCTTTTTTAACAGCTTCTTCATTAGCTACTTTTATTCTTCCAAATCTCCTCTTGTCCTCTCTTGCGAATCTGTATGTAGTACCTTCAGCAGGAGTTGCTTCTAAATTATAAATATGGTTAGTTTCATTTTGATATTCTCCAATTTTTTCCCTCATAAAATCCAAAACCTTTAATGCAAATTTTCTTCCTTCTTCTGTTGCGATATTTTCTCCTGGCATAAAATTTATAATAGCTTCATTCATTCCTAATAAGCCAATAGTTGAAAAGTGATTCTCCCAATAATTTCCAAATCTTTTTTTAATATTCCTTAAATAAAATTTTGAATAAGGATATAAGCCTTTTTCAGTAAAATTTTCTAGAACTTTTCTTTTAATCTCTAAACTTTCTTTGGCTAAATCCATTAATTCCTCGAGTTTTTCAAAAAATTCTTTTTCATTAGCAGAAGTAAACCCTAAGCGAGGCATGTTTATTGTTACAACTCCTATTGAATTTCCGCACCAACAAACTTTCCCTTTTCTTCTTACGAGAACAGTGTGATTTGGAACTTCACAACAGTATACTTTTCCACTATAACTAACTTTCCTTATATTTCTTTTTCTTAATCTGTAATATTTTGCTTTCTGAACCCCAAGCATATATATAACACCAGCTTTGACTTTTCTTTTCTTAATATAGGCAACTTTCTTATTTTGAGCTGTTAAAGTACCTAACCAGCCCAATTTTAAAATTATTTCTTGCAAATCATCTGCTAATTTCTTAGAAGAGGTCCAATAATTAATCTGTCCTGTTGTTTTCCTTATATGGCCATCCCCCTTCACCATCCAGTCAAATAAGATTTTAAGTTGTCTTTTACTCAGATTCTTAATCTCTTTTGGGATAAATTTTTCATACTTATTGCCGAACTGCTTTAAATAAGTCCAAAGTTGTTTATTGCAAATTATAAGGTTATTTCCTTCTTCGTGATAGTTAAATGGCAGTTTATCCAAGATCTTTTTAATTTCTTTTTTCTTTTTTCTGTTCACCTGACTGATAGTTACTCTATATCCATATCTTTTTGCTATTCTTTCATTGTCAGTGCAACCTTCAGCTAACCAAAACCCAAAGAATTTTAACCAGTCATCCATCCTTATTTTTAAAGCGTCTCTAGTAACGTTATAAGGAGTTCTTCCTTGTTTGCCATATTTTATGAACTCAATTCCAGGCAGAATAAACCACTCTCTCTCCTCTCCATTCCAAATGCTTTGTTTTGGGATGCGGTGGTTATTAACATCAAAATCCTTAGCTTCTATAAATTTTCTTTTTTTGCTTTGGGCTTGGTCAATTACCATGCGATGATTTGGTGTTACTAACAAATTTAGTGACCTTGTTTTAAATTCATACATATCTCCTTTATAATCATACTTGAAAAGTCTTATAGGTTGGTATAATTCTATTTTGTTATTTTGATTTAAGGTAAATACTTTATCTTTTTTGGTCAAATCTTTAAAAAATTTCCATCCATCCTCAGTTAGGATCTCAGTCTCCTCATCATAACAACCAGTTAAAGGATTAGCTCCAAATAAGCCACCCCCCCTCTTTCTTAATTCTGTTTGGTCAAGCCTTAATCTGCAACACATACTTCTCGCATCTTCAGGTTTCATATCTGAATTTATGAAATTTGAAAAATATGGTATTCCATATTTAGCAGTCATTTCCCAAATAGGATCATAATCAGGATTATCCCAATCAAAATCTTTTGTTATGTTGTAGGTTGGTATCGGAAATGTGAAAACTCTACCAGAAGCATCCCCCTCTGTCATAACTTCAGCAAATGCTCTATTAATCATCTTCATCTCTTCAGTAAATTCTGAATAAGTTTCTTTTTGTGGTTTTCCTCCTATGATAACTGCTTCATTTTTCATATATTCAGGAACTCTTAAATCAAGAGTTATATTAGTAAAAGGCGTTTGGAAACCTACCCTAGTAGGGACAGCCATATTAAAACAAAATTCTTGTAAGCATTGCTTAACTTCTTTATAGTTAAGGTTATCATATCTTACAAAAGGAGCAAGCAAAGTATCGAAATTTGAGAAAGCTTGTGCTCCAGCCGCCTCTCCTTGTAAAGTGTAAAAAAAATTGACTATCTGGCCCAAAGCAGTTCTTAAATGC
>CAYTYH010000078.1:0-2994 GCA_964441965.1 Candidatus Woesearchaeota archaeon
AGCATTGTTTCTTGGGCCCTTCCTAATCCTAATTCTGGAATAAGAACTTTTCCTTTCCTTTCAATGGTCTTTTTAATTACATCAATGAGTTGTTTCTCTGCCTCATTCCTTGGTGGAAGAATATCATTTTTACTTCCATAAGTAGATTCAATTATTACTGTTTCTAGTCTTGGAAAAATTGAGGCTGCCCTATCTAATAATCTTGTCTTGCCAAATTTCAAATCAGCAGTATAAAGAAGGTTGTGCAAGCCATTACCTATATTCAGATGAACCATTGCTGAACCTAAGGAATGCCCTGCATTATAAAAAGTCAGCCTTATATCAGGGGTAATGTCAGTTACTTCATTATAATTCAAGCAGATGGAATGTTTAACCATTTCTTTTATGTCAGTAGAGGAATACAAAGGAGAAGCTGCTTTTTTGTATGCAACCCCGATAAAATCTAAAGCTAATAAAGAAGCCAAATCTCTTGTTGGGAGAGTCATATAACAAGGGCCTTTATACCCCATTTTATATAAATAAGGAAGTAATCCAGAATGGTCGAGGTGAGCGTGACTAATTATAACTGCATCTATTTCATTAATATCAAATTCTGGGATGTCAAAGTAAGGAAATCTCTCTCTATTTTGCGCAGCAACATCAATTCCGCAATCTAATAAAACTCTTGAAATAGGAGTATGAAGAAGCAAACAGCTCCTTCCCACCTGTCTTGCCCCTCCAAGAAAAGTTAATCTAACCCACTCCTTAACTTTTTCTGGCGACCATTCTTTATAAATTCTCTTTCCAATATCATTAAGAAATTTTCTTCTGAAATTGTTATTTAAATATAAAACAGACCTTATGTTTTCTGTGATTTTGCTTTCAATTGCAGGAGACCTCTGAATTTGAGGTATCCAAAAACTTCTTTTTTTTATTTCTTGCAATACAGAGCCTTGTTTTCCTATAACTAAACCTGGTTTTTTTGCCTGGATTATTACAATACTCCTCTTAACATCAAAAATAATGTTTGTCACCTCTGCTTCTTCTGGAACTGCCTCTTTAATTATCTTTTCTGTTTTTTCTTGGCTTTCTAAAATTTTTTCATCTGCGCGCAATTCAATTCTTTTTTTTATCTTATCAACTATTTCTTTGATTTTGCCTTCGCCATTAAGAAAAAAATCTCTATCATCTGTATATAGAACTATATTTGCTCCTTCAAATACTGCATTAGATATGCATCTTGGCAATTCGTTTAGAATATTTTTCAAAATATCTGCCATTTTGTTTTAATTTAAGAAAAATTATTTTTCTTCTTTATACTCTGCTTCAATTTTCTGCTTTACTACATGCTTTATCCCGTCTTTAGTTATAGTGAAAACATCAATGCCATAACCTGAACCTGCGTCTCTTTGCGTGGAGGATTTTAGTGCCTCTAATGCTAATTCTGTTCCCTCTTTTACTGTCATATCTTTTTTATATTGCCTTTCTAACAAACCCAAAATATAGGGCATTCCTGAACTAAAATTTGCGTCATAATCTTCAACTTTCATCACATCTCCTGCAGGCGCTATTGTATATAGTTCTGTTGTTCCGTCTTCGTTAACTCCGCCGATTAAAGTTCCTACAATAGAGGGAATTGTTGAAAATTGCCTTATATTTCTAAAACAAATCATTCCAATGAGGTTTGCTGCTTCTTTTACTTGCGGCCTTTTTTTACTTCTCAATTCCTTTAGTTTTAATTCTGCTCTTATGAGTTTTGTCAGCATTAAGGCATCTGCCACCATTCCTGTCCAAGAAATAACTAGATAATCATTAACTTGATTTACTTTCTGGAAATTTTTTGAAAGAACAATGCTTCCTCCTCCTGTAACTTGCCTATCTCCTGCCATCACTATTCCATCTTTACAAACTATTCCAATTATACTTGTTCCTGATTTTAAAATATTTTTTTCTATTTCTTTGTCCATCTTTCAGAATTATGAAAAATTTTCAGAATTTATAGTTTAATTATGATTTAAGCATTTATAAAGCTTACGCTGTTTCGACATTTGTATAAAAGAGCTTAAAAACCAGTAAAGAAAAAATAATTCTCAAAGATTTTGACTAAATGTCAAGAGGAAAATAATAAACCCTTTTTAATAAATCTACACGACGATTGAAACTGACATGGGATTTATTCGAAATTTATCAAGTTGCCCTTTTGATGCCCTTTTCTATGTTTCAATTCTAGTAATGCCATCTTCTTTTCTAAATTTAATAATGTTCTCTACAAAACTCTCGATTTTGCTTTCGTGACTTACTATTATTAATTGCTTTACATTCAATTGACTTAAAACATCCCTCATTTTATCTAGCTGCTCTTCAGAAAAGCCATCTGTTGGCTCGTCTAAGATAACTAAATCTTTTGTCTTAATTTTTGATAATAAGGAATTTATAACCTGGTTTAAAGCCAATCTGTAAGCTAAAGCTATCGCTGTTCTTTCTCCACCAGATAAGAAAGAATATTCCAATTGATATCCTTGCTGTTCTATTATGGGAGTAAAGTCCTCATCTAATCTAACAGAAAAAATCTCTGGAACAAGAATATTAAACCATTCATTAAACAATCTGGAGAATTCTTCTCTTAATTTTAGCATGATGTTCCTTTCTGTAAAATTGATTATTGAAAGGAAACTGCTATTTAACCAATCTTCTAATTCTCTTAACTTGATTAGTTTTGATTTGATTTTTTCTTTTTCTTCTATGTCTTTAGATATTTCTTCTATTGCGAGTAATAAAAGCTCTTTCTCTTTTTTTATGCTTGCGATTTCAATCTCTTTGTTTTTTTCTGATTCTAATAATTCTTCTAATGCTTTTTTTCTTTGTTGATAAATATTTTCATATTTCTTAAATGAAAAAAAAGTTTCTTTCAAGGTTTCTATTTGTTTCTCTAGCAGTTGTATGTCTTTTAAGGTTGATTCTTTCTGTTTTTTTAATTCAAGAAGTTTTTTTTCTTTTTCTTTTAGGTTTTCTAAT
>CAYTYH010000079.1:0-2969 GCA_964441965.1 Candidatus Woesearchaeota archaeon
GTCTATGTCAAAGATGGTTATGTTGAATTCTCCGAATAGATGAGCGATTTCATCTTGGTGTCTATCGCATATCAGTTTGATTTGATGATTGCCTATATCGTCTACGAATATCCATTTAGCTCTGTTATAGGGGGTTTCCTCTGTTTCTCCAGCCTCACGGCATAAATCACATATCATTCTGAACATCACCATTATGCTTTTTTCATCCATAGATAGATTGTTTTATTGGTAGACCATCCAGCTTTAGCATCAGCTACTTTTTTAGATGTTATTTGAAAGTTGTCCAGATAAATTTCTACGTCTCTCAGTTTCGTTACTCTTCGGTCTTTTCCGTCTACAAGTTTAAACCATAGTTTTCCATCGTCTTTAAGACATCTTTTGAATTCCCTATTAACTCTGTAAAGAAAAACAATCCATTCTGATCTAGAATTAAACCATCCGAACTTTCTCAGATATTCAGCTCCAACTGATTTAGGAGAGCGAGTCAAAATTGATTTTGCATCGCTACGAATTAAATGCGGTGGATCACAATAGATTATATCGAAGACTTTATCACGGAACGGTAGCCATCTGGCATCAGCCAAGATTGTAGGTTTAACTTCTCTTCGCTTATCAAGGAAAATAACATTGGATGTGTCTTTTCCTTTCCACATATTCTTAAAACCGCAACAGGCATCCAAAGCTATTACCATTATGAACACTCCTTGTTTATGAGAGAAAGGATTCTAGTTTTATGACGTGTTTTAATTTCTGAGCGAGTGTAAGTTTTCTTCTGTCTTCTATGGTTTTTTCTTTATGGCATTGCTTACATAGGGATTGGAGATTGTTCATGTCGAACATCGCTCCGCCCATGCTGACTGGAACTATATGGTCTACTTCTTCGGCGGGTTTTCCGCAGATTACACATGTATAATTGTCTCTTTCAAGCACTTTTCTTCTAAGTTCTTCCCAACTGATGTAGTCTTTATATTTTATGTGGAAGAGTTTTCTGCATGTATCTGAGCAATAATAGCGATGGTTAGGTGGTAGGGGTTTACCGCAATTTGCACATGTTCTGGTTCTTAGAGCTTCAATTCTGCGTAGAATTTTCTCTTGTCTAACGTCTCTGAGTATGATGTAGTGTTTGCGTTTCATTTTTCTTTAGCCTTCATAGATTATACACATGTAGACATCAACGTAGACTTTATGTCCGTATTTTCTGGCGTGTTTAGCTCCTACGGCTTGTGCGTTTTTTCCAATCCATTGTTTTCCGCATGTTTCACAGTTTGCTATGACTTTGCGTTGTCCAATATAATAGCTCATGGCGTTCCTCATCTTCATCAGTTTATTTTCTGAGTTCGTCTATGACTTGCCATAGGATTTTCTTGTCTATACATATGTAGTCATCGTATGGTTTTTTCTTGATTTCTTTTTCAAGTCTGTTTGCGAGTCGAAGTCTTTTGGCTGTGGATTTTGTCATTTTTTATCGCTTTCTGGCGTGTTTAGCCGTTTTGTATTTGTGTTTTTTGAGTTCTCTTAGGAAGTCTCTGAATGTTTTGCATCCGAAGGGGTAGCTGGTGTTTATTCCGAGAGTTCTTAGGTAGTTTACTTTGCTTCTGATCCATTCTATGATTTTGAATTGTTTTAGTGCTTCGTATGTTTCATCTATTTCTGGTTCTGGCGATTTTATTTTCATTATCATTAGATTGAAAGAGAAGGTGTAGTCGTCTATGTCTATTTCTAGCATGATTCCGCTTTTACCGATGTATAAGTAGAATCCTAGAAAGTGTCCTTTCCATTCTAGTGTTTTGTCGATTTTCATTTTTTGTTCTTCTCTTTCAGTATGTCTTTTATCGCTTGGTTCATTTCTTTTGCTACGAATAGTTTTGCGTATTTTTCGTCTATTCCATTTTCTACTAGAGAATTGACTAGGCTGTCATATGCTTCTCTAAGTTTAGGTGTGAGAGTTTTTCTGAATTCGTCTGGCGTTAATGTTATTGTTACTTTTACTTTCGGCATTTACGATACCACTCCACAAGCTTTTTTATTCCTTCTTCTAGGCTGGTTCTGGCTACGAAGTGTAGGATGTATTTTGCTTTTCTGGTGTCTGCTTGTGTATGCTGGACATAGTTCTTGATGGGGTTAGGGACATACTTGGGTTTGATGCATGTTCCGAGCTCATCGTTGATTAGGTCTACGAGATGGTTTAGACTATAAGATTTTCCAGTTCCAACATTGAAGATTTCACAGACGTTACTGCGGGTTATCATAAATCGCATGGCTTTGAATAGAGCCATAACTACGTCTTCTACATATGTAAAGTCTCTTGTTTGTGTGCCGTCTCCGTAGATTTCTGGCGGTTCTCCCTTCATCATTTTCCAGATGAATTGTGAAACCAAGTTTGCATATTTTCCTTTGTGCTGTTCTCTTTCTCCGTATATGCTGAAGAATCTTAGTCCTATGGATGATAGTCCGTAGAGTTTGTTGTAGAGTTGTGCGAGCCTTTCCATGTAGTAGCGTGCTTCCGTATAGAAGTCTGTTACGTGAATAGGCATGTCTTCTCTGTATGGAACTGGATTTCCATTGTAGAGGCTACTTGTTGATGCATAGACTAGAATGGCATCGTTTTTTCTGCAATATTCAAGAATGAATTGAAAGTCGTTTACAGCTCTCGCCACTAGATAGGGGTTTTCCTTATACATTGGAGATGATGATGGTATTCCCAAGTGAAAGACTACATCATAATTTTCGTCTCTGAACTCTATGTTTCCAGCTGGCATGTGATAAAAGGTTACTCCGTCTGGAATGTTATCTTTTGTTCCAAGAGATAGATCATCAACAATAGTTACTTCAAAACTGTCCTTTATTGCATGAGCTAGATGACTTCCTATGAATCCAGCTCCGCCAGTAATAAGAACCTTTACCATTCCCAATCCTCCTCATATGCTTACATAATCAAACGAAGAAGAATGTTTTTTGTAGTATTCTAT
>CAYTYH010000080.1:0-2893 GCA_964441965.1 Candidatus Woesearchaeota archaeon
TTGCCAGTACCTCTACCCACAGAAATCAGCAAATTTCCTCCAAGATCCAGAATAACTTTAATATCATCATATCCTATACTGATCTCGCTAGGATTCATCACAAGACCGGTGATGATGTCCACAGCTTCTTTTGTCTTGTCATCAATGACGAATGTTTTTCCCATTATGTTTCACCTTCGTCCGCGATAAATAATCTCTGGTTTCAAGTTTCAGCGGTCTAGTAGTGATGTTTTTGGCCCGTCAAATCTGTGGCTCCCCTGAAGATGTTGACATGATGCATCAGGATAAGGGAAGGACAGTTAGTGTATTTCAGCTAGCTCAACATAGCTTCCCCATATACCTTCAACCTCGTGGGGGACAAATCTTTCGGTTGGCTATTAATTGTTGCATACGCAATGATTCTTCCTCCAACTACGATACGTATTCCATCTTTTAGTTTAAGGCGCATTCTCACGTTCCACCAATAATCTCGTCTAGGCACTCCTTGTTCCGTTTTCTCATCTTTTCCATAAAGGTCAATCCGGTGATTGCTAAGGTGATAAAGTAGACGTTTCAAATCACTATGATGCCAGCAAGCAATAGGCTTCATATCATCACTCCTTATTATTGTAAGTCTTACTTAGAAATTCTCCTTCCACCACTCTAGTAAGATTGGATATCGCTTATCATTAGGCAGAATTCTTATGAAATTATCGCCTCGTCCCGGATAATATGGAACCGCTTCTTTAGGTAATGGTCGGCTAGCCATTCCCTTCGGGAATTCGTAAAATATAATCCCAACTAATGGCGAATTGGGAAAGCATTCTTGAGTCAACTTATAATCCTCGAGATAACGCTTCTTATCTTCATCTGTGAATTCACGTGCCTCTTCTTTAATCCTCCCAGCTACTACCAATTGGCCTGCGCCATATTTTCCCCTAAAGAACAGCGCCCCTCCCTGATGCATTAGAATCATGGAATTTCTCTTTAATTTCCTTGCGCTGATAAACCGTCTTTGCGCTAATATATCCACCCCACTCTCGACGCGACGTTGCACAAGCCTATAGGCGTTAAGCGCATTTTGGTTATCGGGAATTGCCCCTGCTGCGTTAATGACAATGAATATCGCATTGTCTTCCAAACTTTCCTCTTCGCTTTCGTTATGTTGTAAATTGCCCAAGGCTGTCTCACTTGGGTTATCCGAAAAGGATGGCTTATCGAGGTTAAGCATTCTTCTAAGCACATCATTAGGTGTTTTATCTAAGAAAGGTCTTGCTTTGGCTTTAAGTTGCTCATAAACCTCATCATCTATATGAATGACAGGAACCATTCTTTTCCTCCAATAACTTTAGTGTATGTTAGTAGTCATTATAACATTCACTAAAGTCCATGTCAAGACCTGGTCGGGGTTGGTAAGAACTTTTTGGTGCTTCTGATTTGTCGCCTGCAGATGCAAGATGGCCGTCGGAGGTTAACCAATCGTCAGTTTCGTTTAATCCGTTAACCGGCCAGTAGACAGACCCAGTAGCCCTACTATCTCGAAATGAAAGATTTTTCCAACATTGGACACTGTTTTGTCGGTGCGATTTTATTGGAGAAAAGAAGCGAGCGAGAGGAAAAATCCTCTGACTCTTTTTTGTTGCCTAAAATATCACGAATTCCTAGTCAAGTGTACTAAGAACTCTTCTCTCGACCTTCCCGAGTAAAAGATATTTAACAGGGTCTTCCGTTCCACTTTCTGGGGATGACTGAATCTCATCGCAACAATGTTCGTTTTCCAGGAAGAGTACGATTGACCTTCCTCCAGCTCTTCTAGCACTCGGATATATTATGCCTAGCATGTGATCGCCTTCTATACTAATGTATAGGTACCGGATATACTCCGTAAATACCTGGGTCGGGACATAGTCAATGTGTTCCATCCCATCCTTGCTAATAGGCTTACTCAAGTCAGCAACGAAATTATGCATAAATTTAAGAACCGATCGCATGTGGCTGTTGTTCTGGTCAAACAAGCTAGGAACATTAGGTAATTCACTTAAGTCTAATACTTTGATTTCTTTCAGTGTTTTAAACGTGGCAATTGAAGCTACCCTGTCATTTTTTGATGTCTTATCTACAGTCTCTTTTAGAGCTGTCTCCGGGTCAAACGCCCCATAAAACATAGGTATACCTGCTGGGCTCATACGATTTGAATATTTGGCTCTGTCCTGAGGTACAGTGCCCAAGCTCTTGGCATCGTCAGGATTCTTGTCAGAATTATGGACTATTACTCTGTATATTTCTGTACCTACCGGTAACGATTTAACCAAGTCTATCTTATACTCAAGCTTTGACATCTCGAATGAAATACGGTCAAGCATTTTAGAAACCGGTATCTCCTCTGAATACAGGAAGCGTTTTTCTTCATCGTCTTCATCACTGTCAACACGGAAGAAAATGTACCGGGAGTGGTACTTAACCTGTTCGGAGAAGGTGTCCCAGCCAAAGATCAACGCTTCTTCACCTCGCAACCCATAGGGGTCTCTCTGGCACCATTCTTGATCTGGCATGCCTCTGACGATGTCCTCAAGAACATCTTCATTGCTGGAGTCTAGCCCCACTCGCTCTCTAATTAACTCGTCAGAATCAATCACTTCAGCCCCAACCCAACCGCCTTCCCATCCCATACAGTTGGCGGGGTCGTCCCACTCCGACGAGATTCCGTCCAGCATGAAGTCCACAACTTCGTCAAGGGGTGCAGCTATCTCTTGGTCAGAGGACTTCGCACAATAGCTGCACTCATTCTCCACAGCATTGTTTCTGATGAATTCTTGAATGGCATAGTCATCAATGCAATCCGGGCACACATACTTTTCTTAAGGCAGTGTCCCGAAAATGTTGGAAAAAGGAATCGGCATGTCCTACCCTATAG
>CAYTYH010000081.1:0-2580 GCA_964441965.1 Candidatus Woesearchaeota archaeon
AATTGGCTTTAGTTTAATCTCGTATTTCACAGGAAAGCAAATAGAAAATAGAAAATTGAAAAAGCGAAAATTCGATTATCGAAAGATTTAAAAATATATAATTAAATATATAGTTTAGAATATATAAGACTAAGGGAAAAATTAATTGGAAGTTTAGAAAATGAAAGATAATTTTGACATATTTTTCAGAAGAAAGCCTGCATTAATGTTAATTGCTCTAAAGAAAGTTTCAAAAGCAAGATATGGAAGCATCTTAGCTAAGGAAATTGATTGCACTTATAGTCATGCTGTTAAAATCCTTCAAACATTAGAAAAATTAGGGTTGGTTGTTTTTGAAAAACAGGGAAGGATAAAACTAATAAAACTCACAAAAAAAGGAGAAGAGGTAGCAAACAATATTGAAAACATTCAAAGATTAGTTGGGTAAATTATCAAGTTTCTTTTAAAACTATCTAAATCTGCTGACACCTATTTTAGAACAAAATTTAGCGATTAAACATTCAGAACATAAAGGAGATACTGGCTTGCAAACTTTTTTTCCATGCAAAATAAATAATCCATTGATATCTCTCCAATATTTTTTAGGAACAATTTTTTCCAACTTTTTTTCTGTTTCTTCTGGAGTTTTAGTTTTCACCCATCCTAACCGATTAGCTATCCTGTGAACATTTGTATCTACTGGAATTACTTTCTTACCAAAAGCAAATCCCAAAACAACATTTGCTGTTTTCCTGCCAATTCCCTTTATTTTCAACAATTCTTTTTCTGTAGAGGGAACTTTCCCTCCATACTTCTCAACAATTATCCTAGAAATATGTTTTATTGTTTTTGCCTTATTTTTATAATAGCCAGAACTATAAATTATTTTCTCTAATTTTTTTAGAGGCATCTTCAACACATCTTCTGGCCCTTTAACATAAGAAAAAAGTTTCTTCGCAATTTTCTCTGTTGTCTCATCTCTAGTCCTCAAAGAAATTATACAAGAAATCAAAATTTTATAAGGATCTTCTTTCCTCATCATCCGGTTTAAAGTAGTCTTTCTCACCCTTCTATAATTTTTCTTAAGAATTTCCAAGACTTTATTTATATTTGAATTTCTCATTTTTAATAAAATTAGCTAATCCCTCAATATGAGTTACATTTAATTTTAATAAAACTTGTCTAAAAGAATTGTTTAACCTAACTTTCCTCTTGCTTAATTCTGCTTTTAAAAACAAATAAAGTTGCTTTCCTTTTTTATCAAAATCAGTTAAAATGCAAATCTTAGATTTTCCTGCTCTATTCTCCACCTCCTCAATCTTTTCATATAAAGATTTGCCAGTTTCATTAATAACAAAGATTTTTTTAAAACCAAGCGCCTCTAAAGATTTCTTGTCTTTTTCTCCTTCTACAATTATAAATAAATCTTTAGCTTTCTCTATTTCTTTTTTTAGTTGCATTAAAGCCGATTTCGTCAATCTAACATTCAAAACTTTAAATGGTCCCGATGGGATTCGAACCCACGACACCTGCCTTAAGAGGGCAGTGCTCTAACCAGGCTGAGCTACGGGACCTCTAATTTAAAAGTTTTTTTAATTTAAAAAGATTTAGAACTCTTTCAAAAAAAGCTGATTATCTATATTCTCGCCAAGT
This sequence comes from Candidatus Woesearchaeota archaeon, assembly GCA_964441965.1. Taxonomy (GTDB): domain Archaea; phylum Nanobdellota; class Nanobdellia; order Pacearchaeales; family GW2011-AR1; genus CAYTYH01. Next base: position 1,633 of record CAYTYH010000081.1, read on the forward strand.
ATGTTTGCATTTAGTGCATTTAAAAAATCTTGTTTCAGCCTCATCTGCAGCCCTGGTTTGAGCAGACCAAAAATAAGCCTTGTTATTTCCGCACTTTGGACACAAAGCAGTTGTTGTGGGAAAAACATCAATATCTTTATCTTTTATTACCCCTACTTTTTCTGCTTGTTTTATTTTTTCAGAGGCCTCTATTTTTATTTTCCCTTTAGTTGTATAAGAACATCTCGCACATTTATATTTTTTATTCTTTTCCACCAAAACTGAACCGCATTTTGGACAAAATTGCATTATGTCTTTTATTTTAAGCCCTATTTAAATTTTTCTGATAACTAAAAAGTGAAAATTTCTTATTAAATCAGATCATAAATCAAAAAAGAAGCTCAAATAACTTGACAAATACAAGTTTTACCCATCCCACCTTTGGAATTCTGAAAATAGCTTTTCCCAAAACAGCTTCTTGAGAAATATTTTTTTCTGACGCAAGTTGCCCTGAATTATTATCTCCTTTTGTTGAATAAAAAATCTCTCCTGAAACATTTTTTATCTCTACAATCCTATGAATTATAGGATGCCTTTGATTGGCATTAAAAACTATAACATCCCCTACTTTTAAATCTCCCCAACCACTCACTAAAACAATATCTCCTACCTCTAATCCTGTCTTCAGTGGCCAAGTCTTTGCTTCTTCAAAATTTATATTTTTTTTCTTATACCAAGAACCAACTTCTTTCCACCACAATTCAAAATTTTTTTCAGAACCAATAACATTTCCTACAAAACTTCCGGGATGATGCATGCTCCCTGACTCGACTATAACTAATGGCAAAGGTGTCGCAAAAATCAAAGACAATAATGGGAAAAAAATAAATTTAACAATGACAAAAACAAAAATTAAACTTACAATCCAACTTAATAAACTATCTTCTTTCCACAAAAAATGCCATGCTT
>CAYTYH010000081.1:2590-2879 GCA_964441965.1 Candidatus Woesearchaeota archaeon
TCTTCAGTAAAAAAATCCAGCTTTCTTTCTTCTCACTTTCTTTAGATTTCTCAATCTTCTTTTCCATTTTTAACTAAAAATAAACATATTTTTAAAGCTTTTTATTGTGACTAAAAAGTAGTTAAATTAATTCGCGGGAAAATATAATAAAAAAGCTGACTGCCTTAACAGGCTTTTTTGCCTTATACCCTTGACATTTCTTCCCCATAAAAACCGTAAGATTTATATATTGATAATTATCAATATGTCAATATGGAAGAATCACAAAAAATATTTAAAGCATTGTGTA
>CAYTYH010000082.1:0-863 GCA_964441965.1 Candidatus Woesearchaeota archaeon
AGAGCTATGGCTAAGGAGATTGGATTGCCGATGATTGAAATATCAAGCGGAACATTTCTAAGAGGCATTGTTGGGGAAACTGAGCAGAGAGTTCAGCAAATAACATCTTTGATAGAGAGCCTAAGTCCAGCAATAGTGTTTATTGATGAAATAGATGAAATAGCGATTTCAAGGGAGAAAACTATGATAACGGATAGCGGAGTTAGAAGATCAATGCAGAACCTACTTATGAGATGGCTTGGTGATGAAAACAGAAAAAGCTTCATTATAGGTGCAACAAACCTTATTGAAGATGTTGATCCAGCGTTCATAAGAGCGGGCAGAATAGACGATATCTGTCTTGTTCTGCCTCCAGATAGGAAAGCACGTGAAGAAATACTTAAGATCCATACAAATGTTATCAGAAAAGTTCCTTTAGCTGATGACGTTGATCTATCTAAGATAGCTGATAGAACATTCATGTGGACTGGTGCAGAATTAGAGAAATTAGTTTTGGATTCAGCTAGGCTTGCCATGAATGAGGAGGCTGAAGCTGTTTTCTCAGATCACTTTGAGAGATCTATGAATGCTTTTAACGTTAATGTTCCAGAAAGAACACAAAGAGTTCAGAGAATGATTAAAACTATGCAGAGTCTAGAAAACGTTAATCAAGCGTTTCTGAAAGAGGCATTAAAAGTGTTTGCTAAAGAAGAGAAAGACAAAAGAATACAGAGTTTAATAGAATCAATATAAATCTGATAAACCATTATTTTTTTGGGTGAGAATGATGAGCAGACTGGCTTGTCCTTTAGGAGATGAAAGCATCAAAGTAGATGATAAAGTTATAGAGTTCTTAAAGAAACATTATTACATCGATGTATTCC
>CAYTYH010000082.1:873-2816 GCA_964441965.1 Candidatus Woesearchaeota archaeon
ATTTTTTTGGGTGAAGAAAGTGAATGAGATACTATATAAATTGGGACATAGAGTAGACGAGCTCGAAGAGAAACTGAACCTAGTCATTGCAGCTATACAGTATCCGCATTTAAGGGAGCAAATCCTTGAGAGATTAAATGCAACTATAAATAGGGAGGGATGAGTGATCAGTCACATTTCGTTAATTCGTGTGAAGATAAAGAATCCCAACATGAATTTGCTTAGGGAGGCTGTTAAAAATTTAGCTATGGAGATTGGAGCGGAGCTGGTTAATGAGGTTGTTGATTACTATGGACGCAAAGTCAAGGTTGATCTTGGTATTAAAAATGATGTTTTTCATCGTGGCGTCGGAATAACGGTTCAGAATGGCGAGGTTAAGTTGATAGGAGACTTCTATGGTTATAGACAGCATGTCGAACAGCTACAGCTTGGTCTGGTAAAGCATTATACGGCTTTGGCTACAGCTGTTACATTACGAAATATGGGGTATCAGGTTCAATCTTCAAAAGTTAAGAATTCAATCTATATTAAGGCTATAGCGTGGTGATCATGATGAAATCAGTAGATGTAATAATTAATCCAGATGGAAGCGTGAAGGTTACCTACAGTGGTTTCAAAGGAGGAGCCTGCTTCAAAGAGGCAAAGAGAATCTATGAGAGGCTTAAAGCTTTAGGAGTGAACGTTAGCATCGAGAAGGTTACGCCGACAGCTGAGTATTATGTTTCAGCAACTGCTAAAGGCAAGGTGTTTAATCATGTCTGACATTAACATTCAAGTTTCAGAGAAGGGAGTATTGATATTCTTTGATCAGTCAAACAAGGATACAGAAAACATCATTAAGAAACTTAGGGAATACGGATTACACTTCAAAACCAAAAGAATCTACTGCGGGTAACCTCTTCTTTTTTGGGTGATTGAAATTGGATAGCAGAATTAAGGGGGTAATAGACAGCTTTACGGTATATCATGAAAAGAGTAAAAGCTGGGTATTAATGCTTGAGGAGCTTAAAAGAAGCATTGAATTCCCGTTTAAATGTCCAGTTTGCAGGGTTAGGCATAGACGTTTGAGTTCAGCATTAAGGTGCATTAACAAAATAAGTAGGCGTTACAGCTCATTTACTTGGGAGGAAAAGCTATCTGATGATGTGATTTGGGAAGCTGCTAGAAGGGGAATAAGCGATTTGCCTAAACCGCCGAGATTGCATGTTGATTTCTTTGAGGATTGGATGATTGCTGTTGATCAAAACAAGCTACGCATGATTTACAAAGAGTTTATTTTCGATTGTCGTAAAAAGGCTAATGAACTTAAGAGAGAATGGAATTTAAAGGTTGAAGAGCTTGTTGAAAAAATAAATGAATCTAATGTGATTGAAAAACCGAAGGTTTTAGCCAAACGTGGCGATTTCTATGAAATTGTTTGGCTTGAAGTAAATGGAGTTAACGTTGATGTGCAATACTTGATTAACAGAGCTATTGCGAAAGCTGGTTTTCCTAAGCCTTATGCCGAGTTAGACGATAAGGGTAGAGGCAAAGCTTTAAACTATGATTTGTATGCTGTTGATCCATCTAGAAACTTAGTGATTATACAGCAAAGAAAATACCTAAAGATATACAGTAGATGGTATCCAACTATAAAGAAAAAATATTACTTGGTTAGCTTGGAAACAGGTGATTACACTATAATACCAGCGAGGCTTAGAAAGGAAATTAACAGATTTAATGATGTTAATCCGGTTATGATACCACCAAGAATTTTATCGCTAATTGAAAGCATTTAATTTTTGGGTGAGTTTTATGGGGAAGAAGATTTTATGGTTGAGTAGACATGAGCCTCTTCCAAGCCAAATAAGTGAGCTAAAAAGAATTTTCGGAGAGGACACCATTGTTGTTCAAGATCCAAATCCGTTTAGCGATGCTGAAGATATCGTTAAAAGATTTAAGAA
>CAYTYH010000083.1:0-2778 GCA_964441965.1 Candidatus Woesearchaeota archaeon
TTTGTTTGTCCGATTGGTTCTAATAGGAGCAATAGGCAGTATTTTTTTATTAAGAAAAATAGACAATAAGAGATTTAAACTTGGTTTGCGACTCTGTTTTGTTCTTTTTTTGGATACCAAAAGAGAGACAAGAAAATAAAAAATAAGATTTTGTTTAAAAATTTCAATTTTTTCGTAAAGGAAGCCACAAAAATATCCCTTTTCTATGTTTTTAATAAAGGTGGCAAAAATTGCTTGACTTTTTTCTAAAAAAAAGTAAAACGAATTTAGAGAAACGAGGTTCTTTGAAACCTTAGAAAGGAGCAGAAAATGGCAGAAGAGGTCAACGCGCCGGTAGGAAGAGAAGTTGTTCTAACGCCCGAAGAAGTTAAAATAATGAGAAAAAACTGGGGCAAAAAGTTTGTTGAACAAAAAGACGGCACTTTTAAATGTCGAGCTTGTGGTGAAACCATTTTGGCAGTTCGAGTTGCTCATCCTATTTGGGACGGTCCCTTTCCCTGTTCAGGAAGCGGAAGGTGCTGGTATGAGTTGGTGCCCTATTGTCCCAAATGCGACGAGAAACCAGGTCCTCATGGTTTGCCGATTGCTCCCAAGGGCAGCTACCACAATCCTTAAATCGTAAATCGCAGATTAGCGGGGTTATTTGCCCCGCTTTTTTTTCGAAAAACCTCGGTGTGGAAAAGATATCTTGACTTTATAATTCTATTTGTTAAGCTAACAACAGAAAAATGGTGTCGCATTCCGTACAGAACTTTTTCTTTTTCTTTTTTGCCGACCTAGGGAAGATCGGTGGTTTATAGTATAATTTTTTGTAAGGAAACCAAAGCCGATCTTCCCAAAAGAAGGTCGGTTTTTTTTGTTCTTTCAAAAAAGAAAGGAGGAGAAAATGTTCCCACGAATTAATCAGCAGTTCTTGGACGAAGCCAGAAGGTGGTATCTGTCCTGCTTCTCGTCTTGTTCTGAAAGAAAAATTGGTTTGGAAAAGGAGTATCCGGTTGTAGATGCTAATAGCTATCAGGCCGGAGATGCTAGAAAATTGTTCAAGTTGCTGCAAAATATGGGTTGGGAGCCTGTTTTTGATGACTTCTATAGCGATGAAGTTATAGGAGTTAAAAAAGATGGAGTTGAAATCACTACTGATGCTGGTTGGTGTACACTGGAGATAATTATGCCCCCCGAAAAATCAATAGGGGCGGCCGTTCAAAGAATTCGCGAGATTGAACAATTAGTTGTTAATCTTTGTAAAAGCCAAGGAATTTTAGTGCTGGGCTACGGCATACAACCTATTACTATGCCTGCGTCAGATCTTTGGATTAAAAAAAGAAGACATAGGATTATAAAGCGGGGATTGCCTGTTGGTGTAGATATTGTCACTATAACCGCAGCAGAGCAGGTTCACATTGACATAAATCGAGCCGAAATAGTTGATGCCACAAATGTTTTTAATGCTTTGAGCGGCCCAATAATACTTCTTTTTTCTAATTCTCCTTTCTGGGGTGGACGACTTGATGACAAATCTCGCTTGGCAGTTCGAGAAGACGCTTGGGCTTTTGCCGGAGAACAAAAAGCAGGCATACCTCCAAGATGTTTCGCAGATATAGAAGAGTTGGTCAAGTATATATCTTCTTTAGAATTCAGTATTGCCAGAAAAGGAAGAGATTATCTTGTTCCTAAAACGAGCTTTATTGAATGGGCGGGTAGAGATAACTGGAGAGAGCAGTGGAAATTCCACGAGGCCTCTGTCTGGTGGGATGCAAGACCACGGACAATTTATGGAACCATTGAAGTAAGGCAGGCTTGTTCGAGCAAAGATAGCGGATGTTTGCCCGCCTTGGTTAAAGGATTAATAGAAAATCTGAACCAAGCAAGGGAGCTGATAAAAGAGCTGTCTTGGGAAGAGTGGCGTAGATTAAAGAGTTGCGCCATTTTCGGCTTAGATGACGATGTTTTGCAGAGAGCTACTCAAGCAATGTTGGAAATTAGTCATGCTGGTCTTAAAAAAAGCAACGAAGAAAACTGGCTTGATCCGCTTTGGGAGAGATTGAAGAACAATACGAATCCAGCCAAAGATGCTATTTGTCTTTTGCAAGGTGGTGGACTGAAAGCTCTTATAGAGCACAATCTTCTCCTCTAAAAACAAAGAGGGAGAGAATCCTCTCCCTCTTTTCTCTGAGTTATTTTTGGGTGTTTCAAAGATAATTCAGAGAAAAGAAAGCTTATGAAAAAAATACTTCTTGTCCAATTAAGAAATAATAAAAAAATTGCCGAGCAAGAATTTCGGTGTTTTGAAGATGCGCTGGCTTCTGTTGGTGCAAATATAGAAAGACTAAATCTTCACGACAAAAAAATTAATCTAGACGAACTATCAAAATATGGCTCTGTAATAGTAGGAGGAAGTCATTATTCTATTCATGATTTATTTCCCCAAAAGAAAGATTTAATTGAATTGATTCGCAGAGTGGTTGACGCCAAAACACCTTTTCTTGGTGTCTGTTTTGGTTTTGAAATGTTGGTGGCAGTGTGCGGGGGGAGAGTAATTCATGATGCTCACAATTCTGAATTCGGCACCTATTTTGTAAATTTAACTAAAGCTGGCCGCGGCGACAAAATTTTTTATGATTTTCCTCAAAAATTCTATGTCCAGCAAGGGCATGAATGGCGAGCTGATCGTCTTCCTTCTAATATGGAGGTTTTAGCAATTGGCGATAGGGTAAAGTATCAAGCAGTTAAACTAAAAAACGCTCCGATTTACGGCGTGCAGTTTCATCCAGAACTAAA
>CAYTYH010000084.1:0-2765 GCA_964441965.1 Candidatus Woesearchaeota archaeon
GAAATTAATTGCTCCGGCATCAAAGTTTGCTGTGAAATTGTTCGTTCCATCTCTCCTTATGTACTCTTCACCTACTACTAACGTTATTGTCTGATTTAGTTGGGTTTCATTAAAATCTAACTGAGTTCCATTGAAACTTAAATAATTAGTCGAGCTAGGACCAACTATCCAATTAAATATTCCATCGAACCAGGATGCTGTTACGTTTCCTAGGACATACAAATTACCCTCATCAGTAAGAGTCATAGTGTCTGTTCCGTCGTGCCTCCAAGTAAGAGCAGAGACAGCCCCTGCTAACAAAACCATGCACGCCGCGAACAAAATTAATTTTTTATTCATTTTATTCGATTCCAAACCTTGCTTTAAACGCATTGTGATTTGCTAGAATTTCCTCTGGACTTAATTTTCTATTATAAGACATAAAGACTGGCAAATACCCCTTCAAACTTTCAGTATATTTGTAATCAGATGTTCCTCCACTTCTTCCGATTCTGTTAAAACTAAAGTATTCAGCTGTTCCAGCATCCCCGTCATCAAAATTAGTGTCTGTGTAAAATAACTCCCCATTTTTATACCACTTAACTGTTCTAGGGCTCGCCTCATTATCCCAAACAATCGCAAAAGTATTCCACTTATTCAATAAAGAACCTCCGGGAATTGTTCCGGTACCAAAACTATACCCATTATCTCTTGCAGCTTCCGTTCTAAAGTAAGGAGAAGAAGTTCCTTCATTTTTTATTTCAATGTGCCTTATTGTTGCTGCCCCATGGAAAATTCTTTGGCCGTGGGGTTGTGATCCTGTAAGTTTCATTACCCAAAAATATGTCCAACCATCTGAAGATTGGTCCGTCCTAGTCAAGGTTTCATCCCCTATTACAATGTGATTTCCTGCAGGACTACCATCATATTCTCCACTCCCATCAAAATAAACCCATTCGTCCCTATTCCTTTTTGAAGAGTTTACCATCGTAGATTCAGTATAAAAAGTGCAATCCCCTCCTCTTGCTAAATTATAAAATGTAGAACTATCATCAGAACCACTTGGCAAACTATACATATTCCCTGTATCTAAATAGAGCACTAATCCTCTTGTTATTATATTTGATACATTAAATGGTTTCTCCTTATCATATAATAAAGAAATCTCTTCTGGCGAAAGTGCACGATTATATACTTTTAAATTTCTTATATTTCCTTTAAATCGTTCTCCACCCGCATAATTTTGGCCAATATAAAAATTATGGGAAGAACTAATTGAATTTGTTGCAGAATTTGAAGAAACTGCTTTATAATCTCCATCTATATAAAGATAGGTTTTACCATCAGATTTATGAACAGCCACATAATGGTGCCAAATATTATCATTATACCCGCTTCCAGAACTTACAACAGCACGAGTTGTTCCATCAGAATAATCAGCAGAAGGAATATTTCCAGAACTTAACCAAATCCCATATCCAGAACCACCAGAATTTCCTTTTGAAACAATCATCCCTGTTGAATCCATTGTAGAATCCGCTTTTGCCCAAACAGAAATACTAAATTCATTATCCAAAGGATTTAAAGAAGCAGCATTCCCCAAATCAATATAATCATCCTCCCCATCAAAATAAATATAATTATCTCCTCTGGCTATTGTTGCTCCATGATTCTGACCATCATTTGAATAAGGTGTTCGATCAGTCATAATTTCAGAGCCAGGGGTCTCATTTTTTGTATATTTTAAAGATAAAGGCATGTCAAGAATTAACCCTTTTTTCAAATCACCCGCACTTGCCCCCCCTGCTGGTTTGTAAGAATCATAGAGAAGTTTAACTTCATCTGGCGAAAGCACACGATTGTATATCCTAAGATCATCAATTGCCCCATCAAAATATGATGCAGAAGCCTCCCTTTTAGCAATTGTCATATCCCTATCTGAAGAAGGTAAATTTCCAGGAGCTTTGCTCTTGGTGTTTTTCAACTCTCCATCATAATAAATTTTAATCTCTCCTGTACTTCCGTCTCTAGTCCCAACAAAATGGTGCCAACCATATGGATCCCCAGAAGGAACAGTGTAACACGTGCCATATTGCCACCCTTCTCCATCCGGATTAACAATAAAGCACATATACCTGGAATCTGCATTACCTGTTCCTAGAATAAATCTTGAATAATCACTAACAATTTGCCATACTCCTTGATAGAAATCATCATCTGATTTTACCCACACAGAAACAGAAACATCACTTACAACTTTTGAATCAGAAATAGTTAAATAATCACTACCATCGAAATCCATCGCGCTATTTTCTCTCCCATATCTATCTACTGTAAAAGTTGCTCCATAATTTGCTCCGTGGGTCGAATATGCGCTCTTATCTGTAAGCCGATTTGTATTTGAATTATAGTCTTTTTGATCCATTGTCCAATGCCCAACAAGCCCCTTATTCAAAGAACTTCCTGAAATACCTTCTGAAATATTTGCTACAACAAAACTAAAAGCCCCTGCTAACAAAACCATGCACGCCGCGAACAAAATTAATTTTTTATTCATTTTAATACTCAATAATCACCTCACTTCCATTGTAGGACATATTTAATTCATTCTTGATTGTGAAATCCCCTTCTACATCAAGGGTTGCTTGAGGGGCAGTGGTGTTGATGCCGATGTTGCCGTTGCTGTCAACCGTCACATCTTTTTGTGAAACATAACTATCTTTAATATGTGCTCTTTGAAGATATAATTGTTTTACTTCATCTTCACTTAGAACTCTATTATAAAT
>CAYTYH010000085.1:0-2730 GCA_964441965.1 Candidatus Woesearchaeota archaeon
AAAAACCGATAAAAATAGTTAAAATAAAATTTGTCTTAAATGGAAACGGCAAGCCCCTATCTTCCACCGAAATATTAAAAAATAAAAAAAGATGAAGAAAGCAACCCTTTGTTTGTTAATTAAAGAGAGCCAAAGCGACAAAGAAATACTTTTAGCGATGAAAAAGAGAGGATTTGGAAAAGGGAAGTGGAACGGCGTTGGAGGGAAATTTGATTTAAAAAAAGGGGATAAAAACATTATTAACGCAGCCATTAGGGAAACAGAAGAGGAAATTGGAGTGAGGGTAAAAGATTTAGAAAAAGTCGCCCTTTTGCGTTTTCACTTTCCTTATATCCCAAAAGAAGAAAAATGGGACCAGGACGTATATGTTTTTCTTGTTAAAAAGTGGGAAGGGGAGCCGTCAGAATCCGAAGAAATGATGCCTAAATGGTTCAAAACGCAAGACATTCCTTTTAATGAAATGTGGGACGACGATAAAATTTGGCTGCCGGAAATTCTTAAAGGAAGAAAATTAAAAGCAGATTTCATTTTCAAAGAAGGTGAAATTATTGATAAACACAACATTGAAGTTGTAGAAAGTATTTGATTTTCGTAATTTTTGAGATAAGCCGCCCGAACCGGTAGCTTTCATCTTGACTTTTCTTTAAAATAGCGTCAGATTAGAGATAGAACAAAAATTAAAATAAGGGAGGATATTACAATGACAAAGGAAGTCAAATCCGGTATTCTTGGAATGTTTAAGAAGAGCGGTATACCTTTTCAGATAGTGAAAATCAGAATCGATCCCAAAATCCAAAAACAGGTGAGGGACTACGTTCTGAATATAGAAGAGGCGCACCGCCGGGCCGCAAAAAGCAAACTGTGCTTTGATGCAGCTCTTACAAATTGAACAAGGAGGGGAGAATGGTTAATTTCAACAAGATAGCAAAAGAGTTAGGGTTGAAGGATTTGGGCGTAGCAGAGGTAGGCTCTCCAACGTGTGATGATTGTCAGACTCCGCTTCGTCTGGGAGAGGAAATATTGAGTAAAGAGATGGCAGTAAAGGTTACGAAAAAGAAGTTCGCATATTGCCCAAAGTGCAGAAAGAGAGCATTCCTTGCTTTTGAGGAGCGCTTCCCGCCAGGAATAAAGTTTGAACCACATAACGATTGAAAAAAAGAGGACACCTAAAAGGCCGCCGAGGAGTAGGAATTATCCGAAACCGGCGGCTTTCTAATTGGCTTGACTTTTTTGAGAAATTTATTTATAATTGTTTTAGCAATATTTCAGTTTAGGAGGGAAAATGGTATTAGAACCTGAACATAAGCTTGCTGTAGTTGTAGTTCTTCTTGGTATCCTTGTCGCATTTGTTGTTAGTGGTATTACCAATAACTCTAATTTAGGAATTGCTGCGTGTCTTTTCTTTTTTGCTGTCCCTTTTCTTGTACTAGGTATGATATTGGTTATACCAGCCGTAAAAGGACATTATTTTGAATGGCTGATGGGAGTGCCGTTCTATATTGGGCTTTTCCTGGCAGGACTTGGACTTATTTCCATATTTTTACTCCCAAATATTCAATCATAAGGGATGAGGTGTGGAGAGCTTCAAAAATGGGCGAGGGAGAATCTTAATGATTCGTCTACACCTCGCCTTTCTTCTTGGCGATTTTTTTCTCGGCTTTTCTTAAAAATAGCGCCAATAATATTGTGCGACGTTTAATTAGTGAAGGAAAACCGTTAGGGGAACCAACGGTTTTTTTTATTTGTGGTTAACCGAGTCAACCACAAGACTATTCTTTGAGGTTTTTGCCGCTGTGGTACTGGCGGTGGATGTCCCGGAGGCGTTTATTGGTTACGTGGGTATAAATTTGAGTACTAGTGATACTCCGATGGCCAAGAAATTCCTGGATAACCCTTAGATCAACTCCTTGGTTTAACAAATCGGTAGCGTAGGAGTGACGAAGAGTGTGAGGAGTGGTAAAAACAGGGACACCAGCCAAGATAGCATATTTTTTAACAATCCTTTCCACGGAACGGGCAGTCAAACGAGCATCAGCGTCTTTTCTGGAAACAGAATGGATGAAAAGAGCTTTTTCTTTATCTTTGCGGGTTTCCAGATATTTCTTGACCCAAGATAAAGCCCGTTCAGAGAAATAGACAGTTCGGGGATTACCACCTTTGCCGATAATGCCGAGCTCTAAATCCTTTTTGTCTTTTATATTGGTAAACTGTTCCCGGTTAAGAGCCACCAGTTCAGCTATCCTCAGGCCAGTTGAGAAAAGGGTCTCCAAAATAGCCCTATCCCTTAAACCCACAGGGTTATTAGTATTGGGAGCCAATAAAAGCTTCTCAATTTGGTCAAGGTTAAGGAATTTTACGGTTTTTTCGGCTCTAGAGTCCTTTGGGAGGACTATTTTATCAGCTGGAAGCGATTGGATGTCTTTGGCAGTAAAATAGCTCAGAAGGGCTCTCAGAGCGATAAGATAATAGTTTTGGCTTATCTTCTTCAAAGAATGGCCTTTTTTATCGGTAGAACGGCTTAAAAACAGCCTATAAGCCCAAATATCCTCAGAAGTGAGTTCATGGGGCAGGAGACCATCTTTATTGGTCTTATTGAGCCAGTAGGTGAACTTATTCAAATATCTCTGATAGTTTTCCTGAGTTTTATCTGACAAACCTTTCTCAACCTCACAATAATCAAGAAAGTCGGGGATAGATTGTATAATTGTTTTATTGGATTTCTTCATACAC
>CAYTYH010000086.1:0-2729 GCA_964441965.1 Candidatus Woesearchaeota archaeon
TTCAAAAGATACTCGTCTTTGAATAATTCTTGTGCTCTCTGATTTTCCTTTAGTTCAATGTTATCCAGTGTATCTTCGTATTGCTCAAGGATTTGATATTTGAAAGACCCACCACCTGTCCAATCAACAGAATTTGATATACCATATGGCTCTAAGTTTCCTTTACTCGCCAAAACTTCTTTCATCCTAACCAATACACCTTTTGGCTTTCCATCTTTACCCTTATAGGGAAAGAAATGTTCCCCTATCTCGATGCCGATCCATTTTCTTTTGAGTTTTTGAGCTACTGCTGTGGCAGTTCCAATTCCCAAAAAGAAGTCCATAACCAACTCGCTTGGGTTTGAAGTAGACTCTATTACGCGTTGCAAGAGTTCTTCTGCATTTCTTGTCGGAAAATCAGGATCTTGGGAATAACTTGGTATCCCTGTCCAATTAGAATCTACTTTTTTAGGAGGATTTTTAATTTCAGGAATAAACTCATTTTTGTTGCATTTTGGGCATTTCTTCCATACTCCTTCGTAATGTTCATATCCACAAACTTTACATCTGAATCGTATCCATTTTTTAGTAAGCCAGTTATTAATAAGTTCTTGATCTATGCCCCAATGTCTTCCAGTAGGTGGCAATAATGAATACCCAAAGACAATGCGTTCATTATTTGTTTTTCTTTCTCCAGGATAGTGCACGAAAGGAAGCCATCCGGTCTCCCTGAATTCATAAGATCCCTTGGGTTGCCATGCCTCATTTTTTGAAAATAAAAATAATGAATCTGTAGCAACAAGAAATTTATTTTTAGCTTCCTTCTGTATTCCAGAACGATTTAATATAATCTCATTTTTAAAATTCTCCTTCCCAAAAATCTCGTTCATCAAAAGTCTGACAAACATATTTCCGTTGTAGTCGCAACGAACAAAAATGCTTCCTCTATCAGAAAGCAAACTCCTTGCAAGCCGTAAGCGATTCCCCAAAAGGCTTATCCATGTGGAATCTTTATACTTTACATTGTAAAGATAATCTGCATCCTGTTCCTTATTAAAAGGTGGATCTATGTAAATGGTCCGCACTTTCTCTTTGTACTTCTCCAAAATCAAATTCAACGCCTGCCAGTTTTCACTTTTAATAAGCAAACCATCTAAAATATCGTCTAAATCTGCCTTTTCTGTAAGTTTTTCAAGAAGTTTTTCTTTAAAGTTCAGAGAAAAGTATTTTGTATCAATAGGAAGTTTTTTATATTCTGTTCCTGTTTGATTCTTGCTTAAAATTAAATCTTTTTCACTTTTTATTTCGCCAAAACCAAGTTCTTGCCACTCCTTTAACTGCTCCTTATTCTTCAAAATTTCTTTCATCGCTTCCTTTAAAAACTCCTCGCTTGTATATTCTTTTATCTTATCAAGTGTTATCACATAATCTGTCTTTAAAATAAACTTCTTTTTCTCCCATAATCTTTTCTGGAAATCCTCAATCTGGGAGAGGAAATTAATGATATTCTCCCCAATCTCACGTAATACTTTGGCACGAGTTATGTGTTTATCCAAAAATCTCTCTTTTTCCAGTGTTTCAATATCTAAAACCTCAGCTTTGATAAAATAATCTAACTGTTCGGAAAGGAATTTCTTAAGGTTTTTGTGGATAAAATAATCTTTTGTGTTTTTGGCTGTAAATCTCGAAATCTGATAAAGAAGGAATGGTTTTTCGTTTTTATATTCTTTGCCTAGAAGTGCTTTCAATTTGATGTCATTAACCATCTTTAAAATCTCATCACAAGTTTTTTGATTTATCTTCTCCTGCTTTGCTGTGTTGCTACCACCTTCCACGTCATAACTTTTTACCTCTTCTTCGGTGAGTTCTCGATACTGGAAGCGAATGATTAAGGCTTTATCACCAGCACTTACCGGGTTGTCGTCATCAAGAACAAAAAATCTTGCCTTTGTAGCCTTCTTTGAGCCTAATTCTTCTTTTGCTTTTATGATACGGAAGATGATTTTGTAATTATTAGCCTTGAATGTATAATCCCTAAAAAGTAGCCCGGTCTTTGTGTAATATTGCTCATTATTTGCCCAATAAAGTTTTACCTCTTCACCGTTGTAAGGGATGACATATTTATGTCCTTTTATGGAGTAGCGATATTGTGGGACAAAATCACCTTCTTCATAGTAACGAGAGAAGAAATTGTAGAGATCATTAAAAACCTGTGATTTAATTTCATCAATGGTTTCTGCCTCGTCTTTTTGTGCCTTTATCGAAAGAAAATCTCTGCCGAGAGGTGTATCCTTAAACTCTTCTTTGAGTTCTCCCGTAGGGGTAAAAGCCCGGGTTCCTAAACCCTGAATAACTTTCTGTTTAGCCTCTTCAAATCTCTGATTTATGTTTGTTAATCTTTCATCCTTATGTTTAGCAAAAGCAGACTCAACCTTATCTACAAGGTCTTTCTCAATAAACCTTTTAATCTGGTCTCGCTTATAATTTAGGATGCGATAAATTCCAAAATCCAGGTCAGAGGTTTCAAACTGAAAAAGCTTTTTAAGCAAATGCTGAAATTTTTGAATACTTTCCATAATTACCTCACTTATCATTTGATTTTAGCATAAAAGATAAAGAAAATAAAACCTTTCTGCCACACCTCCAAGAATCCCTTGCTTTTTCGCTGAATTTTAGAGAAATCCTGTCCCAGCTCTTTTGTTTTGTTCAGTGACAATTTTATTCATTTTGGCAGGTTTGTCAAAAATTAA
>CAYTYH010000087.1:0-2693 GCA_964441965.1 Candidatus Woesearchaeota archaeon
ATAACCCTAACTAAATTTTCTTCTCCAATTATGATTTTTAATAAAATTATTTTTTCTATTTTACCTTTCTTTTATAATATCAAAATTTTTACTATCCTCGATCTATTTATTCTAATAAAATAGATTCCAGAAGTAGAGAATAAATAGTTAAATTTGACTTCATATTTTCCCGGGGCTAAAAATCTACTAAATATATTCTTTAGAAATTTTCCCCGAGAATCGTATAAGTCTATATCCACTTCTTGAGCAAAAGAGTTATTGAGTTTTATCTTCCCCCCGGTTAAATTAAAATTTTTAGATAATATTTTAATTTGCTTGGAGAGACTCATCTGATTAGCTAAATCTAAATCAATTTTGGATACCTGACCGATATTAATAGTATAGACCGTATCTAAAGCTAAATACATACTTAACCGTCCCTCACTATCTGTACTCACCTCCCCCTCATACTCACCATTTACCTCAACAGGATAACTATAACCTCCACGTAAACCACCTATCTTTATATGCACCCCACTAACCGTATCCGAACCAGAGGACGCTACCACACGATATATCCCGCCACCTCCCCCAACCTCTATATACTCTATACTATAATCCACCAAATTATCCGAACTAAAATACTCCACACCCTTATACAACAAAGAATCACCATTCACCACTAAACCTCTTAATAACTCCCCACTCACCTTATCTACTACCAACAATACCGTATTACCACGACACTCTATATCCCCTACCTCTATCAATCTACCCTCCTCCCAACAAAATAAACTATACTCCTCTACTCCCCCCCTACTCACCTTCAACCCTAAACCACTAGCCGTATTATAACTCTCCTCTACCATACTTAAATCATCTCCCCCCGGCCAAATTAAAACCAAAAAACGATTCTCCTGCTGACCCGTCAACCGAACACGTAATATATTACCTATCTTATTACTCGTAGTCGACCAATTACCCTCATCTGGTGAATACAGCTTCACTAATGCACTACCTCCACCATTGCTCACCCGATAAACCTTATCCCCTAAATCGGTTAAATCCCCCTCCGTCTGTAACCGCCACTCAAAAGTCCGACCACCTGTACTAGAACGAGCATGATCGTATATCAATATATATTTCGCCTCCTGAGACACAAATGTCCGAACTAAATAATCCATATTACTATATACCCCCTGCATATTACCACTAAACACCACTCGCTCACCACTACAAAAATAATCCTTAGGCCAGGCCCATTTGTCTACGGACTGAGGCTGAGACCAAGTGCCTCCCCCACCAAATTGGGTAGCATCATCAACAATAAAGGTACTGTGTTGAGTGGTAATTTTATCTTCCTTTTCATACCCATCACCAGTAGTAATAAAACTTTTGTTAGTAAAAAGTAAAAAAGTTCCTGCATCTGGATCGTCATGAGCAACATTTACATATGTATTATGAGGATCATATTCTGTTCCCCGAGTAATATTTAACTGTTTACCTCCCATCGGTCCGCATTTAAAAGCCACTGCTGTAGCAGTATCACTCCAATCACTCCGGCAAATACAAATCCCAATATCGTCAAAAAAACGATGTAAAGGCAATAATGAAATATTACCTGGGGACAAAAAAGGATCCCGATGGATTATATTCCAGTGTTGCTGCCAGAAATCATCTGGATCTTGGTTATATAAATTTAAGGCGGCTGCTTGAATAAAACCATCTTTAGTATCATTAGCAATTCGAAAAAGAAATGCTGAAAATCCGCCGTGTTCATTAGTACAATCTCCAAAACCAAAAATTTGCTTCCAGCCAGGAGTTACATGATACAGATAATAATAGCCAATGTTTCGGTAATGGGCCTTTTTCGTAATATCTAACTCTGTGCAATGTTTAAGAGCAATAATAGCTGGAATAAGTAAATTATGCCCATATTTCATATAATTTAACCCTTCGTGACTAGAACCGTCAGGTCCTAAACTATAATCCACTCGTCTGAAATAAGTCATACATTGATCAGCAATTGACTGGATAGAAGGATTATCATCACCATATAAAGCCAGAATACTATACAAAAGAGCAGTTAATCTAAAATGCATATGGTTATTAGCATAATCATGGGACCAATAAGCTGGTTGTAACGTAGCATCGTAATAAGCCTGGACAGCAGTCTGAAGATTAGTTTGGCAGGTCTGTCGTTCTGTCTCACTAAGATAAGGATAAACGCAATCATAAGCCAAAGCATATGCGGCTACTAGATGAGCTGGATTAAGTTCTACTTCACTAAAATTTGCATCCTGATCAAGACGACCTAACCAGATCTTGCACGAATCTATTATCCAGCTCTCTTTACTTAAAGCCGAAGCAATAGCTAAACGACACAAACGCCACCAGATACTTTGCCCCCAGGTAGAACTATTATAATTGGTAGGATAAGAAAATTTTCGACAGTGACTAATCATAGTATCATAATCGGTCTTTAAGTAAGTACGGGCCATTAATCCCAATGAATCGGCTTCAGACTGAGTAAATAGTATGCGGGGATGCTGATTAATTACCTCTGATTTTAAAACAAAAACATCCTGGGGCCAGACTAATGAGCTACCTAAATTTAATAAAATACAAAAAATAAAAAACTTATTCACTATTTATGCCCCCTAATTTTTTAGAAATTTTTTAGATGAGAGTTTAATTTATAGATTATATTATAT
>CAYTYH010000088.1:0-2669 GCA_964441965.1 Candidatus Woesearchaeota archaeon
TGTTTTTTGTTAAGTAGATTTCTTTTTCTACTTCAATAGTAAAGTTTACTACTTCTTCAGCCGGGATTTTTTCAACCCTACCACCTCCACCGCCCCCTCCTCTAGGAGCTGGTGGCGATGGCGGTTGTTCTGCTCCAGAAGTTGTTGAAAAAATTTTGTATGCCCCTGCTTTTTCTGTTCCAGAATAATAACCTAAAAAAGTTATTTTCACTTGCCCGACATAATCTGTTGACGGGCTTATTGAATATACTCTTTCTGAATTTGCTTCTACCATAAATGTTTCTGAGCCAGAATCTAATAACTCATTTGTATCCTGCCTTGTTAAATTCCACACCATTGTTATGTCTTTGTTTGTTCCGCCAGTATTTTCTACTATTACAGAAATATTAAGAGTTGGTATAGTGGAATCTACAATTGTGATTGAGCGGACATCAAAAGGCCCGCCAACAACTTTCCAAAATTGATTTGCATAATAGCTTGTTCCTGATTTAGTTGCGTTTACAATAGTTTCCCACTGCCCTTCTGTAGCTGATGCTCCGACAGTATAAGTATAATTGTAATTTCCTGTTGATTTTTTTGTCATCTCTACTCTATCTACAATTAGAGAGCCAGTTGCATCATAGATTGAGATTTTAATGCTGTCTGGATCTGTATAAATTCCATTTTGTTCAAATTTTGCTTCTGCATAATATTGAGATGAGGTTTCAACTTCTGGATAGCCTGATAAAGATAAAAGATAACCCCCAACAGCGCCAGTTACTTGTATTTGAAAATTTGGGCTGTTCCATGTATTTGAGTAATAATCTGTATAAGTTACATTTAAGGTATATGTTGATTCTGTTATTGGGACCGCGATATACCATATTGCTGTCTTTGTTTCATTTGCTGAAAAATCTCCGAGATAAAGATTTTGGGAGTAATTTGAGAGAAAAGTAAATCCTTCAGGAACATTTAGATATGCATAAACAGCTCTTAAAGGATTTGTTGCATTGAGTTGAGATGTGACTTTTATTGTAGAATATGGGAGAGCAATTGAAGGAGCCTGCTCATTTTGGGTTGAGGCAAGAGGTTTTGTCACATTAAATTCAACCCAAGGCATTGAATCATTTAAATTTCCAACTTTGTCTTGGGCGTAAACTTTGAACTTATAAGTTCCTACTGCAGGAGCTATAAATGAAGCATTGTAAGTTATGTCAGTAAAGTTCTTCATTGTTGTGTTTGTTGAAGTGTAGTTTAAAGAAAACCAGACAGAGCCAGGATTTTCATCAGAAACATTTGCATATATTTGTGTTTGTTTTCCTGAATAAATGTTTTCTTCTATCCATTGTGCTGTTATATTTGGAGCCTGATTGTCAATTATGCTTGTGACATTAAATGAAGAATCAGAAGAGTCATTGCTTGTAGAGAAAGAATCATTTACAACTATTGTTAAAAAGTAAGTTCCATAAATTCCAGATGAATCCCAAGAATAAGAGCAATTGTTTGTTGTTGCTGTATCAGAGTCAGGATCTGAGCAATAATTAGTTAAATTGAGATTTAAGGCAATGGTGTGATTTGTTGAATTTTGTGTCTCGCCATAATAGATTGAAGCTTCTAATGAGTCAGAATCTGCATCAGAAACATTAAACTTTATTGTATAATTTCCTTGGCTTTGATTTACTGTCTCGCCGCCGTTTGGTTGTATTATTAAGACATTTGGAAAGTGATTCATATAAAATTGGCTTTGATTTGCATCTGAACAATTGTTAGTGTCGCAAGCCACAACCCAAAAATTTGTTGTTCTATTTTCATTTTCTGTTACGGTGTATGAACAGGATACGGGGTTTGTTGAAGAGAAAGAAGTGCTGCAGAAAGTTTTGTCTCCGCAACCCTCAAGAGAGATGTTGCTTGAGTTGCAAATATAAATTTTTGCATCATCACCTTCTAAATCTGTCCAGGCTATAGTAAAAGTTATATCTTCTCCGACATTTATTGGGTTTTCTAAATTTGAATTTGTGCTTATATTATTTATTATTGGGGGTGCATTTGGTGTATATTCAATTATTATTTTTGGTCTTTGTGATATTATGTCAGAATCTGAAGAAATTATTTCTCTTATATCGCTGTTTTCTGCATCATCTGAAATTAATATTAAACCATAATTATTGTAAGAGCCATTAACCCAGCCCTGAACAAGAGAGGTTATCGTTAAATTATACCATCCAGAAACATTTCCAAAAGTTGTTGAAGATACTTCTTCAGCATAATCGCCACCTTCTGAACTCCAGGAGGAAGAGGCAGTTCTGTTGAACCAGTTTGTTGCTGTTTCATTCCATTCTGCTGTTATTCTGTAAGCTTTAACTGTTATATTTTTTCCGATTGAAGATGTAACATAAAGTTGCAAAATAGCAGAAGTTATAGTATTTTCAGGATCTATTGATGATAAATTAAATTCAAGAAGAGGACGAAGCTCTATTCCTGCTGCTGTTTTTCCTATTTTCATTGTTGTTGATGTTCCATAATTTGTTCCAGAATTTTCTCTTATATATGTGTCTTTTCCTTCTGTTTGATTTGGTTGGCTTTCATAAGTTGCAAAACCTAAAATCCCAAGATTTAATTTATGAGTTCTCATATAATTGAAAGAGAAAAAAAATGAGATGGCAGGAAATTTAAGTGGTGGTGAACAGCAG
>CAYTYH010000089.1:0-2666 GCA_964441965.1 Candidatus Woesearchaeota archaeon
GATTTTTCCAGGTCTTGGTTCATAAACTAAACCTTCTTCTAATAATTTTTGGATTTCCTGATTAATTATGTTTGGAGGAGCATTGATTTCCATTATCAGTTTATCAGTTTCTATTCCTCCATCAGATTCTGCAGCTTTAATCATATCAATCAGCTGGTCTTTTACTGCTTTAATTTCTTCTTTTTTTATCTCTTTAGGAACTTCTTTTTCTAATTCAAGCTTTCTTACAAGCAAATACCGAGGGTCTTGTATTTTTATTATTTCTGGCTGAATATAAATCTCATTATTAAAATATCTTAAAGTTCCTATTACAATAATAGTGTCTCCTTGATTTATTTCTTTAAACTTATCAACATCTTCTCTAAATGCTTTTATTCTTATTTGTCCAGAAGCATCATCTATTGTAAAAGAAAGATATTTTGTTTCCCCTTCTGATTCATATTTTTCAATTATATTAGCCACTATATTTACTCTTATTATCTGTTTGTCTCCTAATTCAAGAAAAGAAAACCTTCCATCATTAACTATAGGTTTGCCTCTTAATATGTCCCCTATTCTTAATTTATAAGCAACCGCTCTTTTTGAAACTCTTCCTTCCATTTTACATTCTTTGTATAAAACCTTTTTTTGGATGGAAAATATCTCCAGCAATTGTCAATTTATCTAAT
Source organism: Candidatus Woesearchaeota archaeon (assembly GCA_964441965.1). Lineage (GTDB taxonomy): Archaea > Nanobdellota > Nanobdellia > Pacearchaeales > GW2011-AR1 > CAYTYH01. The sequence goes on from CAYTYH010000089.1 coordinate 669, forward strand.
GCCTCTTCTATATCTTTTACATCTAATTTTCCCTCCAATTCTTTTTTTATTTCTTCAATTGGAATCAATTTTCCCAATCTTGATTCTAATCTTGCTAAAGTTTCTCTTACCATTAAAATCTTTCCTCTTTGCGAAGTTGACATTCCAGTAGCAATTCTGTCAATATCAAAAGTTTTTGTTTCATAATCATAACCAACCTGCATTAAATAATATTTCATTAAATCTATCGCTATTTTTGCGTCTTTTTTTGTAACATAATTGCTTAACCTTAATCTGGCAGATGCTTCAGATAATCTAATTAAAGCTTCTAACTGTCTCGCAGAGATTGGAAGAGGCTTTGTTGGCTGGTCTATAGATTGGGGCATATTTCTTAAATCAACATAAAATTTTTTTATTTCTTGGATTGCCTCGTCAGTTAATTTTGGGAATATCTTTTGTTTTGCATAAGCAATATACTTCCTAAACAAATCTCTTTCAATCGGGGCTTTAACTTCTGGTTTTTGATGTTCTAATAAGACATGAGTGGCTATTGCTTCATCTTTTGCTCTCTCAGGAACATCTTTTAAAACAAAAATAACATCAAACCTATTAATTAATGTAGGTGGAATATCTATCTGGCTTGCAACTGTTTGATAAGGGTCAAATCTCCCAAATTTTGGATTCGCTGCAGCCAGGACAGAAGTTTCTGCTCTGAGTGTGGCTTGAACATTCGCCTTGCTTATTGTCACTGTTTGTTGCTCTAAAGCTTCATGCATCGCAGACCTTTCTTGCTCATCCATTTTCTCTATCTCATCAATGCAAACAATTCCTTTATTACTTAATACCATTGCTCCAGCTTCCAAACTCCACCCCTTCAAAAACTCGTCTCTTACAACAGTTGCTGTTAATCCAGCTCCTGTCGCTCCTTTACCTACAACATATCTTCCTTTTGGAGCTATGCCTGAAATAAATTTCAAAAGCTGACTTTTCGCAACTCCGGGATCGCCCACTAATAGGACATGCGTGTCTCCTCTTGTTTTTGTTCCATCACCTTTTATTTTTTTGACCCCTCCAAATAATTGGAGAACAAGGGCTTTTTTTATCTCTTCGTGACCATAAATGCTTGGAGCAATGCTATCTATAAACTTTTCAAGAACCTTTGGGTCTGCAGCAAGTTCCTTAATTTGCCTTTCATCTTCCTCGCTAATATCAAGTTCCTCAAAAGTTTCTTCTAAAGGTTGCAAGTTATTTGCTTCTATGGCAATATCATATCTAGTAGATATGCCTCCTGACTGAGTTATTCTCGGGATTTCTTTTAATATCCCAATAACTCTTACTCTTGAACCTGGAGTAGTTTTTTCTTCCATTCGGGGTTCAACAAGGTCTTCTTTTAAAAATACAGAGATTCTTCTTGGCTGTTCTCCTCCTATAAGAGATTCTGGACTTTCTTCTATAACTATTCTTTGCGCATCAACCATATCTTTAGATACTAATTTAAAACCAGCTTTTCTCCCGCAACTGCATCGCGAAGGCTCTCGAAATTTGCTTTCTATCTGCAAAACCGATAAAATTGTTCCGCAAGAAGGGCATTCAAACTTCGCATTAACGACCTGCGGCCTAACCTCGCTGGCCTGACGAACAATTCCTTCAATTTGAACAAGTTTATTAAGGTGTTTTGCTCTTAAATTCCTTATTTTTTCTGAATAAGTTTCTGGAAGATTAGAAAGCCTAACTCTTGGATTAGAGACTAACCCGAACTCCTCTAATGCCACCTCCAAAATCTGGAAAATTTCCTCTGGATTAGTAATTAGCATTTCTGTTAATTCATGCGAGAATAATGCCAAGTCATTAAAATCTACAATAATGACATTTTTTCCCTCTCTTATATGTTTTCCTATTTCTTTCTTATATGATTCAAAAAAATTCCTAGCTTCTAAAATAAGGTCCTCTGTTTTTTTCTCCATTCTCTTAAAAAAATTAAAGAGTTATAAAATTATAAGAAAAAGAGAATTAATTTTA
>CAYTYH010000090.1:0-1416 GCA_964441965.1 Candidatus Woesearchaeota archaeon
ATTTAATCTTTCTATTAGTGAAATACTTAAGAAAAAGTATAAGAAAGAAACAAGCAGGTATGAAAAAATAAGATATATCTGTGATATTATCTATAAATACGCTGTAATTGAAGAATTATAAAGGAGGTAAAAATGGGGCATAGGGCGTTAGTTGGAAAAATACTAAAAGATGGTAAGGTAGAGGTTTACTACTCACATTGGGGTGCATTGAATTGTTATAATGCTGGTGATAAAAAACCAGAAGTGCCAGATGAACCAGATGAAAAAAGATGGATTGTAGATAATATACAAAAATTTGCTGAAGAAGAAATAGATTATTTACATCACGAGGCTGTATGGATTGATGGTGAAGCGTATTTGCCTTTATGGATATTTCCAGCAAGTAACATTCCTGTTGATAAATGGATAACTAAAGGTTTTGGTATATTAATAAAGGTTAAAAATGGTAAAGAATTTAATTATTTTTGTGATATATTTTATCTTGAAAGGTTGTGTGATTGGGGTTTAATAGGTGACTTGGCTGAATTAGATATAGATAAGAAAATATTGTTAATAATTAATGAGGTTGTTAATTGGTGTAGCAACAACATACCAAAATTTAGTCCATTCGGTTATAAGTTTTTTTATGTTCCGAGAAAGGAACTTTTTGAAATACTAAAGAATGATGACGAAAAAGGGTATAAAAAATATCCTCACATTAAAAGAGAATTAAACAAGATAAGAAAAATATTACTAATAAAAAATCTTTAAAAATGAAACTAAAAATAATATATAAAAAGTATAAAGATGGAAGGTTTAAACCTGTATTTATAAAGCAGTATAATAGGGATAACTTTATGCTCGAAATAGAAATTGTAAAAAATGGTAAGAGTGGTTATATTATATTAACAGAGGATAAAATATATATTGATATACCAAAAGGGCTTATAGATTGGGATATTTCAGAAGGCATATTAAAAGAATACTTTGTTAATAGATTATAATTTATATTGGGAGTGGTATTGATTTATTTTCATCTAATAAACTTTCCTTTTTCCTACCTTTAATAAATGATACATCTTGAACAATATCTTCAAAAACAAAAATGGTGTCTTGTCCTAATTCGTTGCCTACCTGTTTAGCAAAATTTTTCATAAATTCAACATCTTTCTTTAGAATACTATTTGCTAACCTTATACATTCGTCTGTTTTCATCTTATCTTCAGTATTGCATAATGTTTTAAATTTAATAATGTCTGGGCTTTCATCGTATGGGTTTTGGAAATCTCTTGAAGCAAGAACTACTTTGTTAGGCTCACAAACCAATTTTTTATTATTATCCACATAACAGCCATATCCATCTGTTATTGTAACTCCACCAAAATGACTTGATAAACTTTCGATATATTTATTAAATACATCTCTCCTAATTGGATA
>CAYTYH010000090.1:1516-2639 GCA_964441965.1 Candidatus Woesearchaeota archaeon
TGGCTGAAGTAGAAATAATCGATATGAGGAAAATAGGTAGTATATCCGAACTTTTAATTAAAGGGGGGACTTGGCAGAATGATAACGAAAAAATAGTCGGGGATATAACAAAAATAGTGTTAGATGAAAATGGGGAATATTGTTATATATATTTAGATACAGGTTACAGGATATTTATGAAATTGGATAAACTTAAAAAAGAGTTGGTAATAAAGGGGTTATAAAAATGGAAAAGTTATTTGAAGGTTGGTTGATATTGAATTGGAAGAATAAGCAAATGAGGGTAATAAAGAAGAAACCTAAAAATATTGGTGCTTTTGAAATACCTATATTGTTAAGGATAAAGGTTAAAATTCCTGAAAGGGTTGATATTAAAGCAGAAGGGGAAATAGAAGTGCCTTTACCAAAATTAAAGGAAATGGTTATAGAAGAACTATAAAATGAAAATAAACAATTTAGATAAGTATTTAGAACCTTTAAGGTATGTATTGAAAAAAGAGGGCAAAAGAGAAAAAGAAATAGAAGAAGAAATAAGGAAAATAAAAGAGCAGATAAAGAAATTATAATCACTTTTCATTGTGATAAAGCGGGGGATAACTGAACATTAACTACTAAAAAGGGTGGTGCAGAGTGCTTTTAGTGAACCCGCTTTATACTTTAGAAGGGGGTGATAATAATGAAAATTAAAGATGGTTATTATTTCTTATGTCCTAAATGTCTAAAATTAGTTAAAAACTTAAGTGAAGTTAGGGACGAAGTTGTTTATTATGATGTGTCTATTGGTGAAAATGGAGAACCAGAATTTGAACAGGTTGATTTTGGAGATAGTGAATGCTGTTATGTTAGGTGTTATGAGTGTAATAAAGAAATGCCAACTAAAGAAATAGCAACTTGGGAAACAACTTGGGAAGCGGTAGATTTTTTAGTAAAAATAGAAAATGGTAAAATTTTGCCACATGGTGACTATTGGCATGAAAATTTAGACGAACTTAAAGAAATAGCAAAAGAACTAAATTTGGAAGTTTTAAAAAAATAGAAACTTAAAATGAAATGTAGAATTATTACAATGGGAGAAGAAGAATATCTTGTAAAGGAAAGTAGAGATGGAGACGAAATAATTGGT
>CAYTYH010000091.1:0-2628 GCA_964441965.1 Candidatus Woesearchaeota archaeon
AACTATATCATTCCATACTCTAGAAGAAAGTTGCATTCTTTTTATCAGATCGGCATTAGCTTCTACAAATCTATCGTATTCCTCTCGTATAGATCTAATAACTTCAGGTCTAGTTCCTACTCCTCTTCTTGGTGCTCTTACTTCTTCATCTCCTACTCTAATAGGAGCCCTGGTTCTTCCTAGTCTTTCCATATTTAGTCTAAGAGAGTTTATTTTATTCTGAAGCTGAGATAGTTGCTGTTCTACTTTTTCATATGCATCAGGATCTATATACAGTCTTAACGCTATTCCTATACTCTCATCAGGAGCTGACATATTATATCACTCTCCTACGTCTTGAACCAAATACTTTAGCAGCTGTCCTATGTAGTGATTCATCCTTTTTCTGTCTTCTTATCTCCATGTCTATCATCTCTGATAGCCACATTCTCTGAATATCGGTGAGATTCCTGAATATCCTTGAAGCTCTCTGAAAGTCATAGTTATTCTCTTTTAGAATGTAGTAATATTCAATGGAAAGCTTTCCTTCGTTAGTTCTAAAAAATCCTTTATCTGTTTCTGTCTCTTCTCTCTAAGTTTTAGATATCTAATGTTATAATCAGTCCATACAGCATCCATTATATTTCCAAGAGCAATAACAGAAGACTTATAGTATTGTTCCTTAGTTATCTTTGGTTCTACTAACATTTTGAGTACAACAAAGTCAGATATTAGAGACAGCCTTTGAGCTTCATCCAAATGTTCCCATCTAGGATCTTCCTTAGCTTCTTTTACGGCATCTAGTCTATCTCCCATAGTCGGATCTACATATTTCACTTTTCCAAACCCAGGTACATCTATAGTATGAACTGGTCTATCTATTATATCGTTGATAGTTACTATCTTATCCTTAGTCACTATCTATCACCTCTAGTATGGTAGACTATCCCATGTTCCACTAAAGTCCTCTATTACTTTAATAGCATCATTCCCAGAGCTAGGTCTAGCTGAGAATGGAAACTCTCCTTCTATAATATCAAGCCCAGAGAGTTCATCTGGTAGCTCTCCAAATGTAACATTATTCAAAGTAACCTGTATTGTATGCTCTGTCTTTATCAAATACACCTGTATAGTACATGTCTGTCTATTGAGAACAATAGAGCTCAGTTCACCAAAGTTACCTCCAACAGTCAATCTTCCAGTAACTTGTAATCCTCCCTCTCTTATTTCAACTGGTCTATAATCCTGAGCACCAGCCGATAACCTAGCTTCTAGATTGTTATTCACACTAATCTGTAATCTAGTTGCCATAGTAGCTGCAAATTGCCCATTGGGATGTATTACATCTATACTTGAGTGATAGAACGAAAACGGTACAACAGTCATATCTAGTGAAGGTTTAGCTGATGCAGTAGGTAATGTTACTCCTTTACCAGCAAAGTTCAACTCTATTTGTACATCTGAACCTTGTTCAATAGTTATCTCAGCTGTATCCACTTTCATACCATAGTATCCTAGACTTATAGTGTCTCCATTTTCATCTGGATATAGCCCTCTATAGATACTCATTGAAGGCAATGATGAAGCTGGAGAGTATGTAACTGGTGAAGAGGATGTATCAGTAGTAGAACCTAAAATATATTCAAATATTTTACCAGACACCATCTCCTGAGTCCATCTAGCAACTACACCTTCCTCTAGCCATGTAACCTTTCTCCAGTCTCTACTTCCACCAATTAGATCCTCTTCATTCTTGTTCTCTGTAGTAGTAGCTGCCCAGTCTGTCAAGTAGTTAGGAAATGTAGTAGGTGATGTCCATTCTCCCCAAGTATCTTCTTTAGCAAACTTAATCCATCTATCTGTGAAATAGCTCATACTCTTATCCTCCACCTAACACTTGTTAGGTTCTATTTATAGAAGCTCCCACTTGGGAGTTTCCAAATAAAATAGTAGCTAAATAATATAAAAACTTATAGTAGCTTAAAACGTATCAGATAGAAAATCTTGCATTTAGAGCTAGTACTAGTCCAGCTTATTTCTATCGAATCATCTATTTCTCCATCAATCTTTATTTCTGGAAGAGATAGCATTGTGTGAACAGCACAATAGATCTTAGCAATTAGCTTACCAGACGCAAATCTAGCTTCTATCTCGCCAGCTGTACTATCTGTAAATAGATGAACAGCTCTTGTACTAACTTTATATCCAGATGGTGGAGTATAAACAGTAACTGGAGAAGAATCTGTATCAGTATCTATTTCTCCAGATATACCTGTCTCTGAAGCTAGAACATCAGATTGACCTACTGGTTTCTCTCTTTTACAATATACACTCAACACTATCTCCCATATTAACTAACTAAAACGAGTATTTAAAAATAAGGTTGTTTAAGCTATAAGTCAGAAGCACTGAAGCTTCCAGACTTTGCATTAACAATTATACCAATTGCATTGTCATCAGTTACTGCAAATTCTCTCTCTGTCCATAGATGATACCATGTTCTGTCTATTGCTGGTTTATTTTCTTCTTCAGCTTCCAAATCTCTCTTTATAACATGATACCCTAGTCTACTAGTATCAACCATAATAGCTATTCCTTCTGGAACAAGTGGTGACTCCGCTATTTTTAGATCAGCTATCATGCCTATCT
>CAYTYH010000092.1:0-2628 GCA_964441965.1 Candidatus Woesearchaeota archaeon
ATTCTTTCAGTCGTGTTATATGTTTTTATGTCTGCTGTAATAAGGTAGCTTCCTGCATGCAAACCTTTTATTTTTTTCTTATTTAGGGTAACTTCAAATTCTTTTTTTTCATATGGCTGCAAAGAAAAATTTTTAGAAAAATCAAAAAAAGCAGAATGAAAGCTTGCATAAATCTCTGGAAAAGGAAGGCTAACTAAATTCCTTACATAAATTTTTGCTTTGTCATCTTCTAATCCGATGTTGTAAGAATTAATCTCTAAAGCATTTTTTAAATTAACTATTTTTATTAGCATCACATCTTCTTGAATTCCTGATTTCTCGCCCTTAATTTTATAAACAAAATTAAATATGCCTGGATTTTCTAATACAGCTTCTTCTGGATAAAGATTAACATTTATTTTTTTAGTCTCTCCTTTTTTAAGGGTAATTTTTTCAGAAGGATAAAAATCAATCCCCACTAAACTGTATATTTGAAAAGTATCTTCTTCTCCTAAGTTTGTCAGTTCTAGTTCATAAACAGCAGGCTTCTTTGTCTCAGGAACAACTGTGTCAATTATTGGAGTTTTTTTAATTTCAAGTTTTCCATAAACTAAAGAAGTGCAGAGTAGGGAAGACAAAATAAATAAAGGAATAATTAAAGACAAGAGCTTTTTTTCAACCATAGCAAATAACATTAAAGAAGATATTTAAACTTTTCTCTGCTTTCTATTTGTTAAAATTAATGTTTTCCTTCTAAAGCAAGGAAAGCCTTTGCCTGAGCTAGAAATTCGTCAACCTCGCCATAAATTTTTGCTTCATAAGCTTCTATTCTCCCTCTTATTAGATACCTGTCATATAAAGTTCTTAAAAATTTAAAAAAAGGATTGGATTCCCACCTGTGTTCATAATCTTTTTCTAAAATTGCCTGGGCTCTAATTTCAACATCTCCTTTATTCATCTTCACTTTATTCCCATTTTGCTGCACTTCAACATCTTTCAATCCAATTAAACGCCAATTGATTTTTAATAAGAATCTAAAATAATCAGAAATTTTTCTTGTCGCCTCCCATTCAATTTCTATTTCCTTGCCTTTATCTCCAATTTTTTCAGTATAAGCTTTTTCTATTACAAGATAATCTTTATCTATAAGAAACATATAACAAAACCTATAAAATTCCTTGAAATCAAAAATTCCAACATGTCTTATTTTGCCTGAAAAAACCTTGTCTTTTTCTACCATCTTTTTTCAGATACAAAAAGAAGAAACAGTTTATAAATATTTTCCCTATCAGAAGGTTTTCCTGTCTGTTTTTTGTTTAAGGTATGTTTACATCATTTCTCTACAACTTTCGCAAATCATTCTTCCATCAATATTATAGAGGAAATCAAAATTCCCGCATTCTTCACAAAATCCTTCTTTTAAGCTTCCTTTTTTTCTCAGTTCTTTTCTTCTCAATTTTTCAGTTTCTTCTTTTATCTGGAAAACTCCTTGTGAATGCGCTATTTCAAACAAACTTGGCTCTACTCTTAAGATATCCTTTAAAGTCAAGAAACCTACAACCTTTTTTTTAACGACCACAGGCAACCATCTATATTTTCCTTTTCTCATTCTTTGCAATGCTTCATAAAGGTCTGCGTTTGGTTTAATAGTAATAATTTTTTTGTTAGCTAAATCTTCTGCTTTAATTTTTTTTAATTCTTCTATTGGTTTTTTTGTAATTGCCCAAATAATGTCTCTTTCTATTAACAGACCTTTTAATCTCCCTTCTTTTTGCAAAACTAATGAACCGACTCTTTTTTTAATCATGAGCCTTGCGCAATCTATTATATTTGTTTCTGGTTTTACAGATACAAAATCTCTTGTCATTATATCTCCAACTTTTATACCAATCTTCATCTCTTTAAGAAAGAAAAAAGATTATTTAAACAATTTTTTAGATAGATATATATAATACAAAATCTATATTATAAAATATATGATTTAAAATATCTTTAAAAGTATATATTTAAGATTTATAAGCAAGGTCAAATAAAAGCTGGTTAACTTCTGCAATTTCTTTTTTTGTTATTAAACCAATTCTGTTTTCATCTTTTACTATTATATAATTTATGCCTTTTCTCATTAATTCTATTATATCAGAAGCGTCTGTTTCTTTATCAATAATAACAAAATTCTTTTTTAATTTAATTTTGCTTAATTTTAAATTCTTTTCTTTTCTTTTTAAAATTTCTTTTAATAATTCGTCGTAACTTAAAACACATTCAATTGTTCCTTTTTTAATAACCACGCATGCCTCTTCTCTTCTATTTAATTTTTCCATGCATTTTTCTATACTTAAGCTTGCATCCAGTAATGGAAAATTTTCGTTCATAATTTCTTCTGCTTTAATTCCAATCTCCATTTTACCTCCTTTCATTTAATTAAAATAAAAATTCTTAATTTTAATTATAAGAAGCAGCGAGGGATCCAGCCAAGCCTCGCTGTAGAAATAAAAGTAAAAGAAGATATATATCTTTAATGGAAATACGATATGTAAAGTATATACTTATCTTCTAATTTGCAATGATAAATGTTTATATCTTATTTTATTTGATTCTTTTTAGTGTCATAATAATTATTTGTGGAGGGGTGGAGGTGAGGTATAGAAG
>CAYTYH010000093.1:0-2618 GCA_964441965.1 Candidatus Woesearchaeota archaeon
TCTTATTACAACCTCTTTAAGATGAGACAAAAATAGATCTAAAATCTCAACAAGAGACAAAATCTTTGGCTGAATACCATCAACCAAAGAAAGCATATTTAAATAAAATGTCTTTTGGAGATCTGAAAATTTGTAAAGCCGATTTAAAATTTTCTTTGGATAAGCTCCTCTTTGTAAATCAATTACAATTCTCATTCCCTCTTTGTCGGACTCGTCTCTAATATCTTTAATTCCGTCAATTTTCTTTTCTTGAACAAGTTTGGCAAATTGAGCTACCAAAGAAGCTTTAGAAACTTGATAAGGAATCTCTGTAATAACAATTTGAGATCTTCCTTTTTTATCTTCTGTTATTTCTGCCTTGCCCCGCATCACAATTGGACCCTTTCCTTGAGAATAGGCTGTAATCATATCTTTTTTTCCATAAACTATCCCTCCCAACGGAAAATCAGGACCTTTAATAAATTTAAAAAGATCCTCTGTGGTACTTTTTGGGTTTTCTAAAAGATAAACTAGAGCATCACAAACTTCTGAAAGGTTATGAGGAGGAATTGAAGTTGCCATTCCAACAGCAATTCCCAAAGAACCATTTAAAAGAAGCTGAGGAAGAGGAGAGGGTAAAACAACCGGTTCTTTTCTTGTTCCATCGTAGTTATCAACCCAATCCACGGTTTCTTTTCCAATATCACGAAGCATCTCTTCACCAATCTTTGAAAGTTTACACTCGGTATAACGCTGAGCAGCAGGAGGGTCTCCGTCAATTGATCCAAAGTTCCCTTGACCTTCAACCAAAGGATATCTCAAAGAAAAATCTTGAGCCATTCGAACTAATGCATCGTAGACAGCGGCATCTCCATGAGGATGATATCTACCCAAAACACTACCCACAACCGTTGCCGATTTTCTAAATTTAGCTGTGTGATAAAGCCCTTCTTCCATCATTGCATACAAAATTCTTCGATGAACCGGCTTTAGCCCATCTCGCACATCAGGAAGAGCCCTTGCAACAATTACAGACATTGCATAATCAATATAAGAATCTTTCATCTCACTTACTATTTCTCGAGATTCTACCCTTCCTATTTCATTTGTCTCTTTTTCTTGTTGTGGTTTGTCGCCCATATTTTATTTTGTTTTTTGTTTTTTTTGATTTTTTTCTATCTCTTCTAATATTGTCTCTAATTCCTCAAGGTTGTCTGCTTTTTCCAACCGTTCTAATTCTTCTGGAGATAGATCTTCTATCTTTTCTTTTAATTTTTTAACCTCTCCTGGCATCTCAAAAGAAGCTTCTAAATTCATTTCTTTCATTCTTTCTCGCAGTTCTGGTATGCCTATTTGTTTCAAGATTGTTTCTTGGTGAGCTGTTTGAGCAACTCTTTTTACAAAAAGGCCCCAGAGCAAGAGCAATATAAGAGCTGAAATACCCAGTATAATCCAAATTATTATTTTTTTTCTTTCGTTCGGAAGGTTTCGAAGTTTTTTAAAAAAAGCAGACACGATTAAATAAGATTAATAAAAATTTGTCACGGGCTTAAAACAACAATTTTTGCCTCATCTTGAGGAATTGCTTTCTTCTTTATCGATAATTTCGGTAATGGTTCTAATTTTTTAATCCCCAAAACACCCAAAAACTTATCAAGCCCTTCTAATTTTACTTTAAGACCGGGGATTTTATAATACATGGGAATTGTAATTTTGGGCTCAATCTGAGACATTATCTTTATCGCCCCTTTTGCATCAAGAGTATTTTCTCCTCCTATTGGAACCATTAAAATATCAACATTGCCAATTCTTTCAAGTTGTTTTGAGCTCAGCTCCGTTTGCTTCAAAGCTCCAAGGTAACAGACCTTTATTTCTTCTCCTTCTATGGTATAAATTGTACCTTTTCCTCCAGAAACAGGAATGCCCTCGATATAAACATCCTTTATCTCGTATTCACCGGGACCCTCAATTAAAAAAGCTTTCTCCCTAGCAACTCCTTTTGATAAATCGGTGCTTAATAATAAAACATCCGCTTCGATTCTAGGAGAACGAAGGCCTATCTCTTTTCCAAAAGGATCGGTCAAGATTATAACCTGACCATCTTTTCTTTTTTGAACTGTTATCTTAAAACAGGTTTGTCCGTACCAGTTAATATACATAATATTTGGTTATTTTATCATAAAAAAAACCAGCTTTCAATTCTTTTAATCGCTCGTTAAATTTATAAAAAAAGCGCCCCCAAGGAAAGCGCTCAATTATAATAATCTTTAATAAGATATTTTATTTACCAGCATTTCAAGTAAATTCTTTACTTCGATTTGACCCTGTTCTTCTGTCTCGCTTTCTAAAAGCTTGTTCCATTGATTTAAAATTTGTTCGTCATTTATAGACCTCACAGCATTCTCTAACTGCAACCTATCTTCCACGCTTATTTCTCCTTCTGATTTTAAGACTTTTTTAATGAAGAGCTCTGTAAAGTTTAATACTTTTTTGTTTATTCTTAAAGACTCAATTTTTTCTTCTGATGCTCTTAATTCTTTTCTTACTTCTAAAAACTTACAAACAAAATATATATTAGAAGCAAACAAACCAAGAATAACAATAGTCACTATTAAACCCTTTACAGAAACATAAATTGG
>CAYTYH010000094.1:0-2607 GCA_964441965.1 Candidatus Woesearchaeota archaeon
AACCAGGCTGGGTTATAATACCCCACGGCGCTTTCTAACGCTACTTGATTTCCACCCAGAGCTTCTATTCTCCTGGTTTGCTGGAACCGTAGAGCCTCACCGGTGAACGATGACGCGAAACATCCTATGGGTATCAAGATAAGTAAAACGAGTACCATCGTAAAAAATATATTCTTTTGTTTCAGATAGTCAATTGTAATATTAGGTTGTTGAAAAAAATGGATAATCTTTCGGGATAATGTAAAATTCCATTGTATAATCCGGGCATAGGCTTTATATATAACGTCCTATCGTACTGGATTACAATGTATTAGGATCCACTTGTATGAAGACAGTAGCGATCATTAAATACCCCCAGTAGGCGTATCGCTATCCCCCTACATTTTCTCATTATATACAATATCCTCATATCCGACATCCCAAGAGGCAGCACCCTTTCAACGGCATATCGCCATAGGATGTAAGTTTCTACATATAACTTAGGACATTACCTTGCATTATTCTCCTAATGGTTTATATTTCAAATCTATGCGTATTACTATGATAATACTGTTGATCCCTTCTATGATGTTCGCCAGAACACTGGTCCTTTGTTACCACGCCTTCTCTAATGGTCCGGTGGTTAATACATCTATTCGCCCGGAGTATTTTAGAAATCATATACGGGAGCTGAGAAGAGAGGGGTTTAAAATTCTCACCCTTAAGGAATCTATTCCTATTTTTAAAGCTGGTGATAAATCCGATAGCCTGTACGCTATAATTACTTTCGATGATGGTTGGGAATCTGTTTACAAGTATGGTTTCCCGATTATCCAGGAAGAAGAGGTTCCGGTGACTCTTTTTATTTTCCCGCGGGTGATTTCTAAAAGACCTGGGTATTTAAGTTGGGAACAAGTCAGGGAGATGGTTGCCAGTGGATTGGTGGAGCTTGGTTCCCACGGACTGAGTCATGTCCCACTGGATTGCTCCACTTTCCCTCGAAGACTACACTGTTCCTGGTTCCTATCGACCGAACTGCAATTTTCCAAAGAGATAATTGGGATGAATACTGGTAAGGCGGTTTTCGCGATCGCTTTTCCTTACGGAGTGCATAACGAGCTAACTGATGAGTTCGTTAAAAAATACGATTACATTCTCGCTTTTACAGTAGACAATCCTATCGTTAGCGGTTACAGGGGGAGATTTAGAATACCTCGCTTAGTAATTGGCCGAAAAGATAAGAGTATAATGGATTATATAAGGCGTTTTAAAAATAAGCAGTAGAATGAAAAGGGGATAGTATTTTCTGCTGCCGTAATTTTTCGTTTTAATTCTTAATAGAGACCTCTGAAAAAGCCAAAGATAGAGACAATAAATTTTTGTAAGGGCGGTTCGTGAACCAACAGTACACGGAATTCTGGTTAAATTTTCCACTTACCCTGAAGGATGCCCACTTTCTCATCAATCTCAAATTTTAATTATAATAGAATAGGCTTGAAACCAGCACTTTTATTTTTTGCTTCTTTTTGGTGAGGGACAATTCTTTATTCTTAATTCTTAACCCGCCAACTCCTCAACTCCTTCATTCCCGATTTAATTGCTTGTATAGGAATGCTCGGATAATAGAAGCCAGATGAATATGGGAATAGGTATCGGGTAAGAACAGGTCAACATTTTCCGGTCTGGATTTCATCAAAGGAGCAATTACCCCTACGAATGTGTGTTTCCTTATAGTTCCCAGAATTTGTTTATCATTCTCGCTAAGCTTCTCCGCATTTGTTAAGTACAGGAACATAGAGTAACCCTTTTTGGCGATATGTTTGGTAGCATTTTCCAGTTGAGGGTAACTTTCCACGACAAATCCCTCGCTGGTAAGAAAGGTAGCTAATGTCTCTGTAATGCCTGTTTCGGGAGTTGCTATCGCCAATGAATAATCCGGTTTAAGTAGTTCTAAAGTCGAGGTAATAGGGAAGGTTATCACGATTTTTGTTTTTCGGTCGGCGTTAGTAAGAACGGCGATTTTCCCTCCGTATTTCTTGACTATTCCATAAGCGATTGTCAGTTCAAGCTTTTCCGGTGAAACCTGGAAGGGATTTTCCAGTTCCGAGGGGGAAAGAATCTGCTTATCGGTTGAAAATGTTATAGTATATTTATCCTCTTCCGTTTTATCGGATAACTCGAGCCGCCCACCATTTGCCATAGAGTGGAAAGCCCTTGATATAACCTGTTCTATAACCTGCCTGAATTCCTCCGGATTGCCGTAGATTTCTCCCCCCTGAACCGCCGAGGTGTCTATTATCACTTTGTTATTTTCTTGCCGTTCCAGATTCTCTCTTTCAAAGTTCTCTGTTACTTGCAGGATAACCGGCAAAGTCTTGAAAAAATGAGGGTATTCTTTGAAACGTATGTTTATGAATCCCTGTAGGAGTTTCAATGAATCCGTTAATTTGGATAAAGCGTTTTTAAGTTCCAGAAGTTCTTTTTCTATTCGTTGAGGGGTCTTTTCTTTGTTGGGGATAAGGGAAATTAATTCCGCTCTGCCGGTTATTGTAGTCAGGATACTGGAGAAGCTGTGGATAAAAGCATATATTAACTTATTTAGCTGGGCGGTGGTAGCTAAACGAGCCT
>CAYTYH010000095.1:0-2591 GCA_964441965.1 Candidatus Woesearchaeota archaeon
GGCCTAGGCTCAAAGAACTCATGAGGCAAGAAGAATACACACTTATAATTTCAGACGGATTTAGTCTGAGGGAGGCAAATCTTCTTGTAGAGTCACTGGAAGAGCACGGCTTTCAGATAGAGGAATTCACCTATGAAATATCCCATCTTCCCTCTGAGACCCTAACATTTACTAAAGATGTTCTGGATATTTCGGCCCCGTCCGCTCTCCGAACATCGAGCGAGTGGAAAGATAGATCTATCTATGTGGAGAACGAAAACAAAGACTATCCAATACCAAATCATGAGAGGACGCTGATATTCTCACGGTTTCCCGATGCGGAGTTCGATAAGATATCTGGAAACATCGAAAGATCCCTGAGCGAGGCATACAAAAAAAGTTCCGAAATCATCCTGAGGTATGCTAAAGCAGCAACCTCTGGGAAAATAATTATTACTTCCGACCATGGATATTGCACCAAGCATCCGGGAGTCAACTGGAAGGTCCCTGATGTAGAGAAAGAGATATATCAGGAGGTGTTTGGTCTTTCGAGATTTAAGAAGGAAAGGGAAATATTCGGAGATATGGAATCTAAGGTGAAGGAGGTGGAGAAAAGAACAGGAAGACTGAAGACCGTGAACGGTACAGTTCTTGTGAACGGGAGATACATATGGCCAGTTAGAGGGGATAAAAGCAGGATATACCACGGCGGGATATCCTTCATGGAAAACTTTGTACCGCTGATAATAGCGTCGAGGGGGTAAAAGATGAAGTACATAGAGGTGGATTTTCCGGTGGAAAAGCTCAATGAAATTGCAAAGAAGGAAGGGAATGCTAAGAAACCCATATATCAAATACACAAATGGTGGGCCAGAAGACTGGGCTCGGTCTTTCGCATGATTCTGCTGACATCGTTCATTGAATGGGATGAGGTGGAAGAGGAGGCCAGAAGGCGCCTTGGGATTGGTAACGCCACTGAGGTCAACGGAGAGATGGAGGCACTTATAAGGGATAAAGCTGAGGAGATAATTTGGGAGAGATTCTATTCGAGGAACGACCTGGGGGGAAAGACAGTTCTCGACCCGTTTATGGGGGGAGGAACCACTGTAGTAGAGGCTCTGAGACTGGGGCTGAAGCCCATTGGCATAGACATTAATCCCGTCGCATGGTTCGTGACCAAAAAAGAGGTGGAACCATTAGATCTAAATGCCTTCGAGGCGGAGTTCGAGAAACTAGAGAAGAGCGTTGGGGAGAAGATAAAGAGCTATTACAAGACCCACTGTCCAATATGTGAAAGGGAGAGGAAGAACAGAGAAGAGAAGGGTTATGATTTCGGTGGTGGAGGCAAGGAAGAGCTAGCGGATGTGATGTATGTATTCTGGGTGAATAAGGTGAAGTGCCTGAATCCCATGTGCAAGAAGGATGTCCATCTTTTTCCGAGCTTCAAGATAGCCACGAAGAAGAGCAAGAAGACTGGCACCGTGCATACGGTTTTCTGTCCGAAATGCCACCATATCTTTGAGACAGATAAAGACGATGCAAAGACTGCGTGCCCTGAATGCGGCTTCGAGTTTGTTCCCAAGGATGGGTATGTTTCAAGGGGAAATTACTCCTGCCCCCACTGTGGCCAGAAGTACAAAATACTGGATTCAGTGAGGAAGAGCGGACACATACCAGAGAGGGAGATGTACGCAATCGAGTATTACTGCCCGATACACGGCAGAGGATACAAGAAGGCTGACGAATTCGATAAAGAACTCTTCGAAAAGGCGAAGAAGGAACTGGAAGAACAGTGGGAGGAGCTCATTGGAAAGTACATCCCTGACCAAGAGATACCCGACGGATATAACACAAAACAGGCCAAGAACTACAATTACCGTTATTTCTATGAGATGTTCAACGAGAGGCAATTACTGCTTCTCAGCATGCTCCTGAAAGAGATACTGAAAATAGAAGATGAGAATCTAAGGGAGTTCATGCTGTTGACTTTTTCTAGTATAGCCGAAACAAACAACATGTTTGCAAGTTACGACTGGAAATATCTTAAATTAGTTCCTTCTTTTAGCCAGCACGCATTTTGGCCCCCTAATCAACCTCTTGAAAATAATATATGGGGTACAAACTTTGGTAGAGGGACCTTCGAAAAACACTATGCTAAAGTTCTAAAAGCTAAGAAGTATATATCAAATCCTTTTGAGAGAAAAAATAATGTGAAGACATTCTTAGGAGATGGAATAAAAACACAGAACGGTTTACTATATTGCCGTACTTCTGAGGATTTGTCGTTTATAAATGATAAGTTAGACGCAGTTACGACAGATCCGCCCTATTACGACAATGTGATGTACTCCGAACTGGCCGATTTCTTCTATGTGTGGCTCCGCCTCGGATTGAAGGATAAATACCCTTGGTTCAGAGGAGAATACACAAGGAACAGGAGAGAGATAATAAAGAACGACATCCAGAACAAGGATGATGAGTTCTTCCTGAAGGGGATTCAGAGGGTCTTTACTGAGGCGAACAGGGTCTTAAAAGATGATGGGTTGATGACCTTTACTTTCCACCACAAAGAGACTGAGGCCTGGGCGGCTATGCTCGTGCCTATTCTAGAG
>CAYTYH010000096.1:0-2585 GCA_964441965.1 Candidatus Woesearchaeota archaeon
GCTCCGCAGCACATTCCGGCATATTTTGAAGAGGATAGAATTGACCTTGTATTTGGCGCAGGATTTGATATTATGATGGAAATGATAGGAAAAGAACCTTTTGTGTTTAATGGTAATTGTAGTGGTCTTGAAGAGAGAGTAGATATAATGAGAAAAGAGCTTGGAAAAATGGGGTATATAGGTGAACCCTTGTATATGGTGCCTACAATGCTACCTATTATAGCCAGAAGAGAACTTGGCATTTCTACACTTAATGACATAAGAGAAAGAAGTACTGAACTTCTCACTGGTTCTAAATTTCCAAGAATATTCAAAGATTATCTTCGACAGAAGAGTGTGGAGGATATAAAGGTATTTTCAATGTTTATTGATGCCGTTATTGCTGGAAACGTTGCTTCAAGGCTGATAGATGTTGAAGCCAATAGTATAAAGACGAGTTCTGAATTGTTAAAATATGCAAGATCTTGTACACTTGTTAAAAATGACAAAGGAAAAATGGCGGTTATTCTTTACTCAATACCATGGGTTCTTACAACAAAAGAAAAATATGATAGGGACAAGAGGTTTTTTGATGGAGTATTCAGAATGACACGAGAAACTGTAGAAGAATTAAAAAAAGAAAAACCTGAAATTTTTAGTGAGGGATATGTTGATTTGGAAGAGAGATTTAGGGAAGAAGAAAAAAAATTTGGGCTATAGACATGCGGTTATTCATAGAACAATTTAACAAGCAGTAAAAAGCTGGAAACATAATAAAAACTTTATGTTCTAATTTTTATTTGATGAAGAACTCTATGATTACAAAAAGAACATATATCAAGATTAAACTAATTCCTTCTACTGTTTCTAATTTTTTCCCTGTTTTCGCAAATGTGTAAAAAATAAAGGCAGAAATAAACATAAAAAAAGAGGATATTAAAAACTGGAAAAACTCAGCTTCGATAGGATAAATCAAGGAAACTGCACCTAATATCAAGCAAGAATTTGCGATTATAGTTCCTGTTTGGTCGCCAATTGACATTTCTTTGTGGTCTAGCCTAATTGCAGAAACTCCAAAAACAAGTTCTGGCAGGGTTGTGGCAAAAGAAATTAAAAAGAGCCCGATAACTATTTTTGGAAGATTCAAGTCTATTGCTAAAAGAGAAGCATATTTTACTGTATATTTTGAGGAGAAGAAAAGGATAAGAAGAGCTATTATGAAAAGAGACACATTTAAAATAATTTCCCATTTTTTGACATGAGCTTTAAATTTTGCTTTGTATTTTGTTTTTTTCTTGAATTTTCTATACATATTTAATATGAAGAAAATTAATAATATTGCTCCATCTGCTCGCGATAATGATTTTCCTATCAAATATAGAAAAATGATTAAAACTATTGCTCCCAAC
Organism: Candidatus Woesearchaeota archaeon; assembly: GCA_964441965.1. Taxonomy (GTDB): domain Archaea; phylum Nanobdellota; class Nanobdellia; order Pacearchaeales; family GW2011-AR1; genus CAYTYH01. Next base: position 1,389 of record CAYTYH010000096.1, read on the forward strand.
ATAAAGTAAATGTCTTCTGAGATTTTTTGTGTTCCTAGCTTTATTTCTTTTCCCACCAAAACAATTATTCCTGTAATTAAAGTGAGGTTTAGAATATTTGAACCAATGATGTTTCCTAAACTTAATTGCGGGTTTTTAAGGATGGCAGAAGAAATTCCTACAAATAATTCTGGAATTGACGTGGCAATTGCCATGATTATAAAAGCAGCAGTAAATTCTGAAATGCCAAGAAATTCTGCAATTTTGCTTAAAGATTTCACAAGAAAAGTTCCTGCTATTATTAAAACTAAGCAAGATATGATAAAAAACAAGAGATTTGTTATTAACATTTTAAGGTTTAATCCAGCTTATTTCATAATAAGTTATATCTCTTTCTTCATCTACAATTCCTATTAATAAATTTTTTCTTGTTGAGTGAGCTACCCTGTTTTTAGCTGAGAAATCGTGCCATGTTAAAATTTCTGATTCTTTTACTGGATAAAGAATCCAGCGGGCATGGTCTTGTCCTGGTTTGATTCCTTTGTCATAAACTCTGAACTCTGCTCCGAATTTCAAAGCTGTTTTTACAATGTAACCTTTTTCCCTCATGTCTTTAAATACAAGGTATTTTGTTTCTATTTTCTTGTCTAAATTTTTTAAAATTTCAAATAATTTTTTAAAAGTGATTTTCTTTTTTCCATCTTTAATTTCTATTTTAGATTTTTCTAATAAATAGAGGGCTTCATAAAGAGAATAATAGATTTTTCCGTCTTTTGGCTCTCCAAATCTTGATTTTTCATAAAGAGTGAATGCTTTTTTTTTGTTTGTGTAGATGCTTTCTCCTGTGAATATTGCTTTTATTTTTTCTTTTGTTTTTATTTGTTTGGTGTTTGTTTTTGTTTGTTTCTTTTTTTCCTTCTTTTTTGCCATAATTCAATATAAGAAAGAAGATATTTAAATTTGTTGGGGGTGGGGTGGTGTTGGGGTAGAGAGTAGGGGCAAAAAAGACAAATATGAAAACAAGATAAATATTTTTTACGAGTTGATGAGAAAATTATTGAGAGCCCTGTTCAGAGCAACAATCAATCATAAAAATAACCCAGATATTTCTTATATTTGCTATTTGACAAAATTTCATAAATCAAACAAAAGTTTGTTCCGATAGCAAAGAAAAATAACAATTCTTCAATAGGAATTCCAAAAAGGTTTATTCCAGAT
>CAYTYH010000097.1:0-2545 GCA_964441965.1 Candidatus Woesearchaeota archaeon
AGATGAATTTAGCTGGTAGTTCTTTTTTAATTACCTGATCAGAGATTTTCATTTTTATGTTGCCATCAAGAAAGAAGGTTGCTATTTTTCCATTAGGTAGCATGTAATCAATTTGATGTATATTGTTTCCGGTTTCATAATCTAAGACAAAGAAGCCAGCGCATAATTTTGAATTTTTATATTTGCTTTTAAATTTTTTAAATACATCACTTGACTCAACTCTTTTTAGATAGTGTCCGAATTTCATGTGTTTTAAATGAAAAAGAGATTTATAAAATTTATTATTCTCGTTCTTTTATTTCTTTTTTTAATGCTTTCAAAAAACTCTCTAGTTTTACTCCTGGTTTAGGCCTTTCTCCTCTTTTTTTTACTGCAATTGTCTTCGATTCCTCTTCTTTATCTCCAATGACAATTATGTAAGGGATTCTTTTAATTTCAGCATCTCTGACTTTGCTGTTTATTGTCTCGTCTCTTAAATCTACTTCAACTCTTATTCCCTCTTCTGCCAATTTTTCATAAATTTTTTTAGCTGTTTTTTTATTTCTTTCAGTGAATGATAGAACTGCAGCTTGGATTGGAGCGAGCCATGTTGGAAGTCTTCCATTTGTATGCTCCAATAAAACTCCTAAAAATCTTTCCAAGCTTCCGAAGACTGTTCTATGAATCATAACAGGCCTTTTTGTTTTGTTGTCCTTGTCCATATACTCTAATTCAAATCTTTCTGGCATTGCAAAATCAACTTGGATTGTTGCGCACTGCCATGTTCTTCCTAAGGAATCTTTTATGTGAAAGTCAATTTTCGGGCCATAAAAAGCTCCTTCTCCTTTATTGATTTTATATTTCTTTTTTTTCTTTTTTAGCACTTTTTCTAAAACTTCTTCTGCTTTGTCCCATTGTTCATCTGTTCCGATTCTTTTTTCTGGTCGCGTTGATAACTCTACATGGTAACTGAAATTGAATTTTTCATAAAATTTAGAGATGAGGTCTATTATTTTTTCTATTTCACTTTCTAATTGTTCTTCTGTGCAGTAAATATGTGCATCATCTTGAGTGAACTTTATAACCCTGAATAAGCCTGCCAACACTCCTGATAATTCCTGCCTGTGAACAATTCCCAATTCAGCTACTCTTAGCGGAAGGTCTTTATAGCTTTTTGGCTCTACTTTATATACAAGGATTCCGCCAGGACAATTCATTGGTTTTATTGCAAAATCTCTTTTTTCATATTCTGTTAAAAACATGTTGTCTTTGTATTTTTCCCAGTGCCCTGAGATTAACCACAATTTTTTATCTAAAATTAAAGGAGTGGAGATTTCTTCGTATCCTGCTTTTTTATGCTCTTCTCTCCAGAAGTTTATGAGCTCGTTTAAGATTATTAAGCCGTTATTATGAAGAAAAACCATTCCAGGGGCAGATTCATTAAAGCTGAATAAATCCATTTTTCTCCCTATAATCCGGTGGTCATTTTCTTTTAATTTTGAAGTATCAAGCCGCGACCTTGATATCTGGTTCAGCAGTTTTTTTCTTTCTTCTTCCTCCACTTTTTCTTCTTTTTCTGCTTTAATTTCTCGTGATAATTCAGCTAAAGGGTGGCCTTTGCATTTTAATTCAAACTCTTTATAATATCCAAATGGGGCTCTTGTAACATTAAGTTTTTTATCTTTTTTCAGCTCTTTTTCAGCTTCTTTCATTATTTCCAAACCTATTTCTGGGTCTGCGAGATTAGAAGAAAGGTGGGCATAAGGATATAGAACAATATTCTTGCAATTAACTTTTTCAGCAAGCTCTTTTATGTTTTTTAGATAATCTTTAATAATTTCTTTGCTATCTCCTTTTTCTACTGCTGTGAATATAACAAGGCATTCTTTGACAGACTCGCTTTTTTTATTTTCTTTAAATTTGTCAATATTTTTCAAGGCTTTTGATAAAGCTTTAAACTTTATATAGTCGCAATGCAAACTCAATATTCTCATAGAAGATTTAAAAAAATCTAATTTTTAAACCTTATGATAAGATAATTGTTAATTTCCTTTCTATAAAAATCTAAATAAAAAAATAAAAAAATAAAAATTAAGCTACTGTTCCTCTTATCATTCCTGTTGATGTTTGGTTTAGAAATCCTCCTTTTTCTTGATAAGTCACAACAAGGTCTGCTCTGAAACTGCTTCCTGATGATAGGCCCGAACAACTTATATAAAAAGTTCCTGTTGTTCCGTCTCCAATTGTTGTGTCCGGAGTAAGGTCTGTGCAACTGACTCCTGTAGGGGTGTTAGTTAGTGATATATTCCTAATGATAAGATCTTCTCCCCCGCCATTTCTTATTACTAAAGAGACAGTTGTTGTGTTAATAGAAAACTCCTCTCCTCCAAGTGGTGCAGTTAGCGTGAATGCTTTTGGCGCATATCTTCCTGGAGAAAAGACACCAAAGAATGCTAAAGCACCAATAACTACAATTGCTGCTAAAATCGCCCATCCATAAGTCATTAAAAACTCTAATGCTGCTTGTCCTCTTTTTTTAAACATCTTTTAACCTCCTTTTTGTTTT
>CAYTYH010000098.1:0-2527 GCA_964441965.1 Candidatus Woesearchaeota archaeon
AATTTATTTAAATTCTTTTAACATATTTAAATTATGGATAAGGAAAGTGTTTATGATGTTTATAATGCTGAGTTATGTGTAAGATGTAAGGGGAGGGGGTGGTGTGGGAAGCCATGCATAATTTTGCAAAAATTTAGAGAGTCAATGCCAAAACCAAAAACTCATTTTTCTGGTTCTTCTCCTCCAGAGATTTTTGTTGGAAGAAATGATTATCCTGTTGTTAATGCTGGAATTTTAGCTCCTCAACATTATGGCAAGACAGAAGAATATGGCATGCCTGAATTATGGTTTGAGAAAAAATTGAGTATAGAGCAGATTTTAAGTTATAGAGGAAATCTTATTTATTCTCGATTTAAAACAAGAGTAAAAGATGCGAGACAAGATAAAAAATTTTTGAGTGTCATGCAAGAAATAAGTTTAGCAAGCAAGCCGGTTGCAAGCGAGTTCTGGTTAAAAAAACCAGCAAAATTTTCAATATCTCCCTTGCCCCAACTTCCAGTTATAGGAAATCCTGCCCCTTTGAAATATGTAAGATTAGAAGAGAATCCAAAAGTAGAAAGGAAAGTTGATTATCTTGTTTCAGATACTGACAACAAAGCTGCAGAAAGTATAAAAGAGTTGTATAAATCAAAAGTGGAAGTGAGCAATATCATTAAGCTTTTATCAGCTGGTTTGCTTGGATTAAAAACAAAAAGAAAATTAGTGCCTACGAGATGGAGTGTTACAGCAACTGATGATATAATAAGTAAAGATTTGCTCGAAAAAATAAGATATTATAAAGAAATATCAGAAATTATGGTTTTCCATAGCGAATACATAGGGAATCATTATGAATTTTTATTGTTGCCAGAATTTTTCTCATTCGAAGTTATAGAAGCTAAAATTCCTGGCTCTGTCTGGAACCCTTCTGGCAATTTATATTTTGCTATTGATTATGAAGGGTTTGGTGGAAGGAAAGATTATGCAAGCAATGTTACAGGAGCTTATTATGTTAATAGGCTTGCTTTATGCGAATATTTAGAAAGAATAAAAAGGCAGGCAGCTTGTCTTGTTATAAGGGAATGCAGGCCAGAATATTATGCTCCTTGCGGTGTCGGAGTGTTAAGAGAAGTTTCAAGAGATGCTTTTAAGAAAAAGCCTGAAATTTTTTCAACAATAGAAGATGCTTTTAAATCTATGCAAGAAAGATTAACTCTGCCTGTTTCTTTTTTCAAAGAAAAAAGCTGGCTTTTAAAAATTTACAAGAAGCAGAGGAGATTGAGTGAGTTTGGTTAAATAAAAATAAGTATTGTCTCAATTATGCCGGCAATTAAAAGCAGAGGAATTACTACATATAAAAAAACTCTTAAAGAGTTTTCTAAATCATATTTTAATTGTTTTTTGGGTTCAGATGAAAAAACAAATCTTGTTAACTTTAACCCTAATCCTAAACTTATGACCAAGGCCGGAATTTCAAAAATTCCATGAGGAAGAAGTCTGATTAGGACAAGATAGCCTCCAATACCAATACTTTCTTTTGCTACAAATCCTAAGACATAGCCATTAAAAAGTGCAATTAAAACAGGAAAGATTCCTAAAATCACTCCCAATATCATCCCAAAAAAAGCTGTACTAATGTTGTTTTTCCAAATAAAAATTAAGAGTTCAAAAAAATTCATATCAGATGTTTCTTTGACTATCTCGCCTAAGATTTTAGAAATTGTTTCTTTTAGAAAAATTGGGAACAGGATTCCGATTGAAGTAGAGATGAGAAATAGGAAAAAGATAGTTGTAAAATAAATCCAGCTTTCTTTAAGATAATCCCAACATTTTTCATAATTCCCTTTTTCTTTTAATTTTCTTTTTTGTTTTGTTTTTCTTGGCATTTTTATTGAAACATTCTATTTAGAATAGTAATTTTCTTTTTGTATTTTGTTCTTAAATAGAAGCCATAAACTGCTCCACATATAAAACCTCCCAAATGAGCTGCGTTTCCGATAGGCCATCTTCCAGAATATGCAATTAACGCCATTACAATAAGCAAGCCAGGAACAGCATATTTTGCTTTAATTGGAATCGGGATAAACATAACATATAAAGGCAGATTTGGAGTTAGCAAAGTCATTAATCCTGCAACAGCAAATAGTGCTCCAGAAGCTCCCACAGCTTGCCATTCTAAACCTGTCCCCCAAAAATAAGAACTGCCAACTAAAAGTGAAAGGAAGACAAAAAACAAGCCACTTATTATGCCAGAAATAATGTAAAAAGAAAGATATCTTTTTCTTCCTATTATTCTCTCAACAAAATTTCCTATGAAAAAAAGAGTCAGCATATTGAAAAGAAGGTGAAAGATAAATAAAGGAGCATGCATGAACATATGAGTTAGTAAGGTCCACAAGTTTTTTCCATGCAAAATATCAGAGGGTTTTAGAGCAATATAATCCAGAAAATTAGGATTAGCAAAAGAAATAAATATAACAAGAAAATAAAAAATAACATTAATTAAAATTAACCAATTGGTTATGCTTAGGTTATTAATAAAACCCCT
>CAYTYH010000099.1:0-2527 GCA_964441965.1 Candidatus Woesearchaeota archaeon
TCTATCCGGGTTATCTTGGGTTCCAGAGTGAAAAGCACACCGTTGGAGTTCCCCCCGTTGGTGTGAACTATCACATCTCCGGTCTCCACTCCATCGGGAACAATCAGGGTGATGGTGGTGTCAGACCAGTTCTGGATATTATCTTCTGGCACCATTGTATTATAGAACATCACATAGCTGTCAGGATTAGGGAAAGTTCCATAACTGGAACCGAAATTGCTTCCGCTGATGACCACCTGATCGCCGGCAGATCCGGTGGGAGGATCAATAGAAGTGATCTCCGGAGCCGCCAGCGTAAACAGCGCCTCGGAATAGGCGGTGTTATAGTCAGGAGAACCGATAACCACTCTCCCCGTATAGGCAGTGGTGGGAACTTCTGCAATTATCTGCCTGTCAGACCAGGAAACAATATTTTCAATCGCTCCACCGCCGATATCTCCGGTGGGCTGAGTGTTGCCGAACTTCTGACCGGTTATGGTCAGCAGAGTCCCCGGTGAAGCTTCAGCAGGTTGAAATCCGGTAATGCTGGCACCAACTTCATAATATTTGGCATTACTGACCACTCCGTTTACGGTAACCGTAACATTGCCGTCGACGGCGCCGAAGGGAACATGAACCACTATATAATCCTCGGCGGTGGTGCTGCTCACCCATTCATAAGCAGCTCCCGCATCAATACCACCAAAGGAAACAGTTGTGCCACTTCCCTGAGTGGGACCAAAATTATTACCATAAATGGTAACCCGGGTGGACTGACCTCCCAATCCTCCATCAGCCGGCATATTCGTCGGTTCTATCCGGGTTATGACCGGTTTCAAGGTGAAGAGCACTCCATTGGAATCTCCACCATTGGTATGAACTATCACATCACCGGTCTCCACTCCATCGGGAACAATCAGGGTGATGGTGGAATCAGACCAGTGAGTTATGTTATCCTCGGGAACCTGAATCGTATTGCAGAACATCACATAGGCATCGGTTCCATAGGTGCCATAGCTCTGTCCGAAATTGCTTCCGGTGATCACAATCTGATCTCCGGGAACGCCGGAAGTGGGTTCTATGCTGGTGATGGTGGGCACTGCCATCGTGAACAACTCAGAAGAATAAGCTCTGGGAGTATAAGCTTCAGCCAGCACGCCAACTCTTCCGCTCAGGGCAGTGGCGGGCAATTCTGCGATTATCTGACGATCACTCCAGCTAATAATATTAATCGCTGGAATATGAGCTTTTCCTCCAAAGGTCAGCTTGCCGGTTCCCTGGTTATCGCCAAAGGAATCACCGGTCACCGTCAGGCGAATACCAGCCGAACCCTCCGTAGGTTCTACACTGGTTATTGTGGTTCCTACATCATAGAACCAGGCATTGCTCTGCACTCCAGCAGGATCAGTAACGACAATATTGCTATCAGTAGCGCCAAAAGGAACCTGAACTACGATAGTGCCTTTGCCCCAGGAAATAGCAGCCCCAACATCTATTCCTCCGATGGTGACCGAAGCTCCGGATCCCTGGTTACTTCCAAAATTATTACCGACAATGGTAACCCGGGTAGCGGCTCCTCCCAATCCTCCATCAGCCGGCATTTGAAGCGGATATACCGAGGTAATGGTGGGTTTTATGGTGAAGAGGATGCCGTTTGACCTTCCGCCGGGAGTCTGGACAAAGACCTCTCCGGTCTCCGCATCGTCAGGCAGAATAAACCGGATGCTGGTATCCGACCAGCTCAATATATTAGCCTGAGGAACTGTCTGCGCCTGACCTCCGGAATAGTAGCCGACAAAGGCGGTCTGCCCGGCTGCTGAGCCGTAAGTGCCAAAAGTTTCACCGAAATTGCTTCCGGTGATCAGTATCGCATCTCCGGTATTGCCTTCGGTCGGTGAAAGGCTGCTGATCTGCGGAGTATTAATGGTGAAGAAAGCATCGGTTGAAGCATAATCAACAGTGGCGTCCAATCTGGAAGGAACATAGACTTTTATTCTACCGGTATAAGCTCCATTGGGAACCTTGACGATGATCTGATTGTCATCCCAGAGAACTATATCATCATTATTGGGATCGGCGGGATTATACAGACATTCCACTCCGCCGAAAGTAACCTTGGCGATAACTGTCCCCTGGATGTCGCCGAACCCGACTCCATTAATTGTTACCAGAGTTCCCAAAGCTCCGTTCTGGGGAGAAAATCCGGTAACCGAGGTGGCGACTTCCATATAATAAGGATTGCTGGCGGCTGGGGAACCGCCCTCTGACCCGCGGTAAACCTTTACCGAACCACTGAGAGTCCCGGAGGGAACCTTGACCACGATCAGATCCTGAGCAGGATTCGCAGGGTCTGCTCCCCAGAAAGCCACATCAACAACATCTCCGCTTCCGGGGAAAGAAACATAACCTCCGCTCCGCTGAGCGGAACCAAAACCGGTGCCTTCGATCCGGACATAAGAAGCGGGGTGAGCAGCCGAGATCGGTCCGGCATTGGCGGCATAAGGATAAAAGGTATTACATCTCTGAATGCTGGTTATCCGGGGAGTAT